>CAXBDS010000013.1:0-53156 GCA_963974355.1 uncultured Opitutaceae bacterium | reverse complement strand
GGCGGGCGTGCTCGGGGGGCTGAACGTGCTTTGCGGAGAACCGTTGGATCGCGCGGGTTTGGTGGCCTTGGTCACGGCGCTGGAGGGGCATCCGGATAATGCAGCCGCGGGCATTTTGGGCGGGTTTTGCGTGGCGCGATGTGAGGCCGAAACGGGCGCTTACGTCGATACGGTGCGGATCGCGGTGCCCGCGGAATTGAAGTTCGTCGTGGTATCGCCCGCCGTCGAAGTGGTGACTAAAGCGTCGCGCGGAGCCTTGCCGGCCCATTTGCCGTTCTTCGATGCGGTGAAGAGCGTGAACAGTGCGGTGTATTTGACGGCGGCGTTCGCGACAGGCGACTACACGAAGTTGCGGGGCGCGGTGCAGGACTTTATGCATGAGCCCTATCGCTTGCCGGGAATTCCCGGCGCACGGGCGGCAATCGAGGCCGGGGTGCAGGCGGGCGCTCTGACGGGCTGGCTCAGCGGCAGCGGCTCCAGCGTGCTGACCGTGGGCGAGGCAGGCACCGCCACCGCCGCGGGAGGAGCGATGCAGGCGGCGTTTGATGCTATCGGCGTCCCGAGCGAGGTGCGTATCTTGTCGGCGGACAACGAGGGCATGGTCATTGAAGACCGCGCGTGATGGCAGGGATGGTGGCGGGGATTAGGCGCTCATGTTGCACATCGTATTATTCCAGCCCGAGATCCCGCAGAATACGGGTAACATCGGCCGGCTGTGCGCGCTGACGAAGTCACGGCTGCACCTGATTCATCCGCTGGGCTTTGAGATCACGGACCGGCATCTAAAGCGGGCCGGCATGGACTACTGGCATCATCTCGATGTGCACCACCACGCGGATTGGGCGGCATTTCGGAGCAGCGAAAAAGGGCCGGAACGCCTCTGGCTTTTTACTACCAAGACCACGCGGTCGTATTGGGATGTTGGTTACGCGGCGGATGACGGGCTCTTGTTCGGCAACGAAGGTCATGGCGCACCGGCCTGGTTGCACGATGAGCTCGGGGAGCGGCAGCGGGTGACCATCCCGCACGCGGATCCGACGTTGCGGTCGCTCAATTTGAGCACGGCGGCGGGCATCGCTTGCTACGAGGCGCTGCGCCAAATCGGGTTGCCGGGCGTCGGCTGAAAAAGAGGTGCTGGCGGGCGGCGAGGTTCTCGTTTTGCTTTCCGGCATGTCCGACCTTTACCCGACGTTTGAACGCTTCGTTTCCCGTGCCGCCAAAGAACAACGCCTCGGACAACGTGGAATGGTGGTGTGGCTCTACGGTTTGAGCGGATCGGGCAAATCGACGATCGCGGCGGATCTGGATCGAAGACTGCATGAAAAGGGGCGCCTGACAGCGGTGCTCGACGGCGACAATATCCGCACGGGTTTGAACCGTAATCTCGGCTTCAGTGATGAGGATCGGGCCGAAAACATCCGCCGGATCGCGGAGGTCGCGAAGCTGTTTGCGCGTTCCGGACTGGTCACGCTCGTGAGTTTTATCACTCCGAAACAGACCCTTCGCGACCAGGCGAAGGCGATTATCGGAGCGGACGACTTGTTGTCGGTCTACGTGCACGCCTCTTTCGAAACCTGCGCGAAGCGGGACCCCAAGGGACTCTACGCGAAGGTGGCGGCCGGCGACGTCAAGCAGTTCACCGGCAAGGATTCGGGGTTCGAGATTCCGACGGCAGAGCAGGTCGATCTGATCGTGGACACTGAAACGATCTCATTGGCCGCGTGTGTTGCGCAGATCGAGGCGGCGATCCCGATCCGTTGAAACGAGCGAGGAGAAGGGAGGGGAGGCGATTGTGATTTTATACTTTACTATCTTAGTTGGTTAACTGAACTAAAACCTTTCCCATGTCTTTTTCGTATAACGTCAATCACCTGACCCATCTCGAGAGTGAAGCCATCTTCATTCTGCGGGAGACGGCCGCTCAGTTTCAGAAACCCGTTCTCCTCTTCAGCGGTGGCAAGGATTCGATCGTGGTCGCGCATCTTGCGCGCAAGGCATTCTATCCTGGCCGCGCCCCATTCCCATTGATGCATGTCGATACCGGGCACAACTTCCCTGAGACGATCGAATATCGAGACAAGTATGTGGCTGATTTGGGCGCCGATTTACTCGTCGCGAGTGTGCAAAAGTCCATCGATGAAGGCCGCGTGCAAGAGGAGAAAGGCGCGCACGCCTCTCGTAACGGACTGCAGACGGTGACATTGTTGGACGCGATCGAGGAGCACCAGTTTGACGCGGCGATCGGTGGCGCCCGGCGCGACGAAGAGAAAGCCCGGGCCAAGGAGCGCTTCTTTTCGCACCGCGATGAATTCGGTCAGTGGGACCCGAAAAATCAACGCCCGGAGTTGTGGAACCTGTTCAACGGCCGCAAAGGCCCGGGCGAGCACTTCCGCGTGTTTCCACTCTCGAACTGGACCGAGATGGACGTGTGGCAATACATCAAGCAGGAGAACATTCCGTTGCCGACGATCTACTTTACCCACGAGCGGCCGGTGATTCGGCGCGCGGGCATGTGGTTGGCCGTGACTGATTTTATCACGCCCCAACCGGATGAAACGGTGGAGACGAAACGCGTGCGTTTTCGCACGGTGGGCGACGCGACCTGCACCGGAGCCGTGGAGTCTCCGGCTTCGTCGCTCGATGATGTGATCGCCGAAGTGGCCGCGGCACGGCAGACCGAGCGCGGCACACGAGCCGACGACAAGCGCAGCGAAACCGCCATGGAGGATCGGAAGAAAGCCGGCTATTTCTAGACCGCGTCGCCCGAACTGATCCGCTCAAACCTGACCCTATTTTCTCATGACTTCTCCGGCCTACCACGAAATGGAAATGCTGCGGTTTACGACCGCCGGCAGCGTCGATGACGGCAAAAGCACGCTCATCGGACGTCTGATGTATGACACGAAAACGATCTTCGAGGATCAACTCGATGCACTTGAGCGCACGTCCAAGCAGCGGGGCGATGGGCACGTTGATCTGGCGCTGTTGACCGACGGCCTGCGGGCCGAGCGTGAGCAGGGCATCACCATCGATGTGGCCTACCGCTACTTTGCCACCCCGCGTCGAAAGTTCATCATCGCGGACACACCCGGTCATATTCAATACACGCGGAACATGGTCACCGGGGCTTCGACCGCGAACCTCGCGATCATCCTCATCGACGCGCGTAAGGGCGTGATCGAGCAGACCTGCCGTCACTCGTTTATCGCGAGCCTGCTGGGCATCCGTCACGTGACCGTGGCGGTGAACAAGATGGACCTGGTGGACTGGAGCGAGGAGCGGTTCAACGAGATCGTAAAGTCCTACAAAGACTTCGCCAGTCGTCTGGATATTCCGGAGATCAGTTTCATTCCGATCAGCGCCTTGCATGGCGACAACGTCGTGCAAAAGTCGGACAAGATGCCGTGGTATCAAGGCTCGGCGCTGCTCTATCACCTTGAGACGGTTTATATCGGCACGGATATGAATCATGTGGATCCGCGATTCCCGGTGCAGTTTGTCATCCGCCCTCACTCGGATGAGTGGCACGATTTTCGCGGTTTTGCGGGCCGCGTGGCCAGCGGCGTATTCAAACCCGGCGACGATGTGGTCGTGCTGCCGAGCGGATTTCCGGCCAAGATCAAAACGATCGAATCCTACGACAAGCAACTCGAAGAGGCGTTCAACCCCTTGTCGGTCACAATGACCTTGGACCGCGAGATCGACATCAGTCGGGGCGACATGTTGGCCAAGCCCAACAATCAGCCGACGGTGGGGCAGGATATCGATCTGATGTTGTGCTGGTTTTCGGAAAAGAAACCGCTGCAGGTCCGCGGCAAGTATCTGCTCCGCCATACGACCAAGGAGTGCCGCGCCGTGGTGAAGGATATCCACTACAAGGTGAATGTGAATACGCTGCACAAAGAAGAGGGCGATACGACCGTGGGGCTGAACGAAATCGCGCGCGTCACGCTGCGCACGTCGGCGCCGCTTTTCTATGATTCCTATCGCCGCAATCGAATCACGGGCAGCGTCATTTTGGTGGATGAGTTCTCACACGAGACGGTGGCGGCGGGGATGATCCGTTGAGCCTTTGACCGGGCGGTGTGGGGTGGTGCGGGCGGATGTGGAGACCGCGGCCGTGAGGGCATGACCGCGGGACGGCGACGCTTTCCCGTTGCCTCCGTGGCTAAGGCCTCGTGGGGTCGCGGTCTCCATGCAACTTGACCTACCCACGCGTGAATTTGGCGGTTACATCTTCGATCTCGACGGCACGTTGATCGACTCCATGCCGGTGCACTATCGGGCATGGGACAGGGCGATGCAGGAAGTCGGGATTCCCGGCACCTTGGATGAGGATCTCTTTTATTCACTCGGTGGGGTGCCGACCCGGCGAGTCGCCGAACTGATGGGTATCCACTACGGGATCACCGTCGACGCCGACGCGGTCTACCATCGCAAGGAGGCCCTGTATTTGGAATTGGTGACCGAGGTGCGGTTAATTGAACCGGTGGTGGCGATCGCACGGCGAGTCGCGGCGACGCTGCCGCACGCCATCGCCACGGGCGGCACGCCTGACGTGGCGTTGCCTTCGCTGGAGGCGGCGGGCTTGCGGGCGTTGTTTGATATCGTCGTGACGCCGCTCGATGTGGCGCCCGGGCGAGGCAAGCCTGCGCCGGATATGTTTCTGTTGGCGGCCGAGCGTATGAAAGTCGCGCCGGCCGACTGTATCGTATTCGAGGATGCGATTCCGGGAATCGAGGCGGCCCGCGCGGCGGGCATGACCGTGGTGCGCGTGCCGAGCCGGGTGGTCTGAGCGGTAACCTCAGTGGGCCGGCGTCGCGGGGTCGTCATAGCGGCGGACGTGGACCTCATCGCCGACGGCGAGCGCCGCGGTCTGGGCGGCGTTGGCGTAATTGCGAGCTAGCCAGAAGAAGCCGTCGGCGTTCGGAAAGACGACCCATTGATTCTTTTCGACGCTGCCAAAATCGTTCCCGTAGCGCACGCGGAAGGTTTGATCGTGGGCCGACAATTCGAACCAGGTGCCCGGCGCCAGTCCGGCGGCTGAGAAGTCCGCTGGTTGCGCATCGAGCCAGACGTTGCCGTAGATTGCGGATACGTCGACGACATGCGCTCGGAAGCCGCGGCGATCTGCGTCCAATTGGACCCGCGAGGGTTGGGCCAGGGCGGGACGGGTCGCGTCATGATACGACGCGGCGAGGCTGGGGTTTTGCTCCCGGGAGGGCGTCGGTAACGCGTTCCGACCGTCATCGAGCCACCGATTTAATTGACGGATCGCGTAAAGGCGTTCCGCCTGGTTCACGTTGACGTGTCCATCGCGATCAATGCGAAACAGCACCGGATCAAGCGGTGCCGCCGCGTCGCGGTCGGTCGCGGTGTTAAGGTAAGCGATGGGACCGGCGATCTCAGAGCGATTCGCCAAAAACAGGAGGGGGATTTGGGGGTGGAAATTGATTCCAGAGATACCGCCTGGCTCACGCAGATCGAGGGCGGCACCGATCGCGATGGCGCCATTCACCGGCTGACCGCGCTCGGCCAGGAGCGCCGCGATCAAGCCACCCATGGAATCGCCCTCGACGATAACGCGATCAGGTGAGCCGAGGCGGCGTGTGACTTCTGCGAGCAGGTTGTCCAAGTCGGTGATGCCATCGGCGACGATGAGGCCGTTGCGCCGGTAGCTGGTTTTGGCGACCGCCCAACCCTCGTCGACTAACGTGCGGTAGGCGGCGTGGGCGAGGGTGAGATCGGCGACGAGGGGGGCGTCAGTCGGACGGTAGCCATGGGCGATAAGCAGGACGCGTCGGTTCCACGAGGTGGTGGCATCCGGGAGGGCGATCGTGAAAAACGAGCCCTCCAGCGTCCCGTGTTCGAGGTTCGCGGCCGGGGCGCGTGGGCAGAACGGGGCGACCAGGCTGAGATAAACCAAGAGCAGGCAAAGGCGCATGAGCAGATGGTTTATTGGCTTTTATGACGCTGTCGAATCGTGTTCGATGGGCGGCTATGCAGTTGCATGAACTCGTTAACCCCGGCGTGTTGACTCAACCGGTTTATGAACCGGGCAAGCCGATCGATGACGTGGCGCGTGAACTCGGTCTCGACCCGGCGGGTATTTTGAAGCTGGCGTCCAACGAAAACCCCTTGGGCTCGTCACCGCTCGGACTGAAGGCGGCGCGGGCGGCGTTGGAGCAGGCGTCCCTTTATCCCGACGGGGGCGCCGTGCGACTGCGGGGACGCTTGGCTGCACGGCATGAACTCGGGGCCGATCAATTCGTCATCGGCAACGGCTCGAACGAAATTCTGGAGTTGCTGGGGCATGTGTTTCTACGTCCTGGGGACGAGGTCGTGATGGGGGTGCCAGCGTTCATCGTCTATAAATTGGTGACGCTGCTTTTTGGCGCGACGGCGATCGAGGTGCCGCTGGTGCACCATCGGCATGACTTGAAGGCGATGGCGGCGGCGATCACCTCCCGGACGAAGTTGGTCTTTTTGCCTACGCCGAACAATCCGACGGGCACGGCTAATACGGCCGGCGAGGTGGCTGATTTTGCGGCGGCCTTGCCGGAGCATGTGGTTCTGGTCTTGGACGAGGCGTATGCCGAATACGTGGATGCGCCGCCGGATTTGCGCGGGCTAATGGCGGCGGGGCGCCGCATTGTCGCGCTGCGCACGTTCTCAAAGATTTTCGGGTTGGCCGCGTTGCGGGTCGGCTACGGTTACGGTCCGGTCGAGCTCATCTCGCTGCTGCAACGCGTGCGCCAGCCGTTTAATGTCAACGCGGTGGGTCTGGCGGCGGCGGCGGCGGCGGTGGGCGACGTCCAGTGGGTCGCCCGTTGCCGCGAATCAAATCGATCCGGTCTCCATCAACTGACGGGCGCTTGCGGAGAACGCGGTTGGGCGTATGTGCCTAGCGTCGCGAACTTCCTTTTGGTCCGGGTGGGGGAGGGCGCTCGGATCTTTACGGAACTGCAACGACGTGGAGTGATCGTGCGACCCTTGGCTCCCTATGGCATGCCGAATTGGATACGCATCACAGTCGGCGATACCGCCCAGAATCGGCGGATGCTCGCGGCGTTGGATGAAGTCCTCGTCGCTGCCTCCTAGTTGGGGAAACGACTCGATGAGGGAACGACTCTAGCTCGAGCTCGGGCCGGAGGTGCTTTGGCTCTTGCCAAGATAGGTGGCGACCTCGCGCAGGACATCGTCGCGATCCGGCCGGAACATCAACAGGTCGCTACTGAGCTGCCGGTAGGCCTGGCGCAGCACCGTCTCGGTCGGTTTGCGCATCGCGAGAAGTCGGCGGAGATTCGAGGGCAGCTCGTCCGTGCGTCCGGCGTCGAGGTCGAGTTGGATGAGCTGGCTGAGCGCCGCCTGGTTGAGGGGATCGGCGGTGCTGGCACGAGCGAGCACTTGCCGAGCCTGATCACGGGCGCCGATGCCGATGAGCCGTTTGGAGACGGCGATGAGGTTTTCCGCCCGGACATTTTGTTGGTTCAGGAAATTGTTGAGGAAGAGCTGGCCCGATTCCTTATCGTCCAAGCCGTAAAAGGCGATGGCCTGCAGGCCGTTGAAAACGGCGTAAAAGCGATCTGCCAGTTCTGGGTTTTCGGCGAGGAGACTCTGGGACAGTTCGATGGCGGCTTGGAATTTTCCGGCTACGACCAGTGCTTCCATGGACATGAGCGCGGGGCCTTCCCAAGGAATGCCCCGCGCGCGGCTCAAATCGAAGACTTGGCGGGCCAGGGCGGGGCGCCCGGTGTTGGCGGCGAAGTCGGCAAGGGCTAAAAGGGCGTCGTTGTTATCGGCGAAATCGCGGAGGATAGCCGCGGCGTATTGTTCGACCCGGGCATCGTTGCCGGCGCGGTCATAGGCATAGAGCAGGTCAACCCGGGGACGAGGGTTGTCGGGAAACTCGATTTGACGTGCCAGGCTGATCTGGCGGGCGAGATCGTCGCGCCCGAGCTCCCGCAACCAACCAACATAGGCGACATAGATCTCCTCGTCGGCAGGCAGGTGTTGGTGCAGTTGGGCGATTTGAACGAGCGCGAGCTCTCGGTAGCCTCGTTCCCAGTCGATTTTTGCGCTCAGCAGCTGGCCATCCCGGGAGCGCTCCAAGCCGTATTGACGCAGGTAGTCTTCGGCCCTGTCGAAATTACCGCGGAAATAGCTGGCGGTCGCGGCCGCCGTGGCGGCGAGGGATTTGACGGTCGGGTTCTGGGGGGCGTTGGCGAGCAGATGTTGCGAGGTCTCGATAACTTTTTCGTCACTTTGGCGGGAAAGGAGAAAGCCGAAAAGGGCACGCAGATAATCAGGGTCGGTGCTTAGGTAGGGCACGCCCGCCAACAACGTGCTTTCCGCGAGATCGGGCCGCCGGGAACTCGCATAGATCTGGCTGAGCAAAAGTCGTCCATCGCGATCGCCGGGAGCTTTGGCGAGACCGACCCGCAGATCGTGAAACCCCGCGCCGAAATTCCCGGCTTTTAGGGCATCTTGGGCTTTCGCGAGCAACGCGACGCCTTGAGCGTGCCTGAAGTGGTTCCACCGAGAGGGGACGACGATATCGATCCAGCGGGCGTCGGCGATGTTTTGTCGATACCTGGCCCACGAGAAGACGGCGACCGATGCGGCCAACCAACCGAGCACGGCAACAGTCATGACCGCGATGGTCAATTTGCCCCAGTATACCCGTAGCGACCAGCCGCTTGAGTCACGTCGAAGGGCGATCGGCAGCAGTTTCCTTATGCCTTGGGGGGGGCGAACCGTTCTGCGGGCACCGAGCTTGTCCATGGGCCAGAACTAGCTAGCCGAGTGACTCAAGCGAAGTGATAAATGCGTCACGGGGTAATTAATTCTTGCCCAACGTTTGCCCTTAGGTTCTTGGTCGCAGCGCTAAAGGCTCCTTAGTTCTTTTCAGTCACCGTAGGTCACTAGTTTGAGTATCTTATTTCGCGTCAGATTTGCGAATATTGGAATAGAGATTGCTCAGCGGGACAACGACTGATCAGACAATAGGTGAATCCGCTATGAACTCAGGCCATATGAAGACTACACTTACGACCCTAATCGCGACGGGCGCTACGCTGGTGGGAACCACAGTTTCCGCCGCCCCGTTTTTGGCAATTGGTGACAGTGCCGAGTTGTTCCTCACTGGAACGGTCGGTATCCGTTTCGATGACAACGTGACGCTTTCCGCCGAGAAGTCGGATGATGTCGTTTTGGAGGTCGCTCCCGGGTTTTCTTTCGAGTTTGGCAAGAATGCGCAAACGTCCGGCTCGTTTGCCTATTATGAGACGATCAGCCGTTACTCGGACAACAGCTCGCTGGATTCGGAGCTCTCCACGGTCCGATTCAACTCGAACTACAGCAACGGGAAGACCTCGGTCACCGCAAACGCTTCATTCGCCCAGTTGAACCAAAACACGCCTGATACGGTTATCGCTGGTCGTGCTGCACTTTCGCGACGTGACGTGACGAATCTTGGCGCGACGGGCGAATTTGAGATTTCTGAAAAGAGCTCGGTTTCGGTGGGAGCCAAATATGAGGGGACGTCCTACAAGCGAAATACCTTTGTCGATTCCGATATCGTAACCGTTCCGGTTAAATATTTTTTCGAAGTCTCTCCCAAGGTCGACGCCAGCGTAGGTGTGCAGTATCGTGACACGAATCTGACCTCCCTGAGCGGTGCGCCAGCGTCGCGGGATTCGCAGGACTTTTTCTACTCGGTCGGTGCTCGGGGCGATTTTACGGCAAAGTTGAATGGCACGCTCGATATCGGTGTGAATAATCGGGATATTGACGGCGGCGATTCAAAAACGAGCTTGGGTCTTCAATCGACGCTGAATTACCTCTACTCTGAGAAGACGACCTTTAACGTCGCATTCGCCAACGATTACGGAAATTCCGGTCAAGGCGAAGGCCAAGAGAACACGACGTTCTCGTTTGGGGTTAACACCCAGTTCGTTCCTGAGTTCGGCATGAACGCGAAGGTTTCATATCGTAAAATCGGCTATTTTAGCCGGGCTGATGATGACTACTATGAATACACAGTCGGCGGTTCCTACTCCCTTAATGAGTATGTGTCCTTTAACGGTGATTTGACCTACCGCGATAACGAGTCCGGTTTGGGGGCTTCGGGGGACTTCGACAATACCGTGTTCAGCCTCGCGGTTCGCGTGCGCTACTGATCGTCTGTTCAGCGAGTTTTTCCTCGTTATCTTAGGGAAGAAGGTCTTTGGATCTTCTTCCCTTTTTGGTCCCCTTATGCCTACGTCACGACTCCTTCGATTCACGCTTTTTTTCCTCGCCGGATGTCTATCGCTTAGCGCTCAACGTAGCGGCGATACACGTGAATCAGAGGCGACCACCTCCGGGGATTATATCCTCCAACCGCTGGATCTCCTTCAAATGCGGGTCTTTCAAGAGCCTGAAATGGAGCGGGATGTGCGCGTTTCTCAGGAATATGCGATTTCTCTTCCATTGGTGGGTAAAGTGAATGTGAAGGGGCTGACAGTGCGTGAGGCGGAAACGTTGGTCACCGAGCTCTACAACCGTGATTATTTGGTCAACCCTCAGATCAACATCACGGTAATGGAGTATGCCCGTCGCACCGTGAAGGTGCTCGGCGCGGTGGGAGCGGCCGGAGAAATCCAATTTCCTCAAGAGGAGGGACTGACCCTGTTGGACGCGGTTACCCGCGCGGGAGGATTCACCCGTTTGGCGGATCGTCGCCGAATTAAGCTCACCCGACGATTGGCTGATGGGACTCAAGAGACTTACATCGTTAATGCCGATGATCTGATCGAAGGCAATGCGTCCCAAATTTGGACTTTGCGCACAAATGATCTGATCTACGTGCCGGAGCGTTTGCTTTAATTTTTTCCGACCGAATGGATTCTCCTCAGAAACAATCTCACGGCAGCGATCAACCCGCTGGCGGCGACTATGGTTATGGCGGCTACGCGGGTTATTCTGCGGTTGGGTATGGTGGTGAAGGGGGCGGTGGAAATCACCGGTCGTTACATGACTACGCCTTGGTGCTGCGGGAGCGCATCTGGTATATCATCGTGGTGTTCTTGGTCGTGTTTTCCTCGGCCTTGGTCTACACGCTGAGCCAAACGAAGATCTACGAATCGACGGCAACGGTCCAAATTTTCCGTCGGGATCCGGCGGTTTTGCAGGTGCAGGCAGTGATGGATAACAGCATCACGGGGGCGGAAGACCTGAACACCCAAGTCAAACTGATCGAAAGCGCTTCGATTATCCAAGCCGTCGCGGACCGTTTGACGGGTGATGATCTGCGTCAGTTTATGGCTCCTTATTTGAAGGGAACCGAAAACGATCCCGTGAGCGCGCATGCCATCTTGGCGGAGAATCGCACGATCGTGCCGCAGCGCTTGAGTCTTATCATTGCGGTGCAATACCGGCATCCGGATCGATTGATCGCGGCAAAGGTAGCCAATCTTTTCGTCAACGAATTCATCACCTACAACAACCGGGTGCGGATAGATGAGGCGATGAAGGCGGTGGATGACCTTAAATTGCGGGCGGATCAGCAGCAGAAGAAAGTCGAAGAATTGGCGCTCGAATTACAGGTTTTCCGCGAGCGTAACAACATGGTCTCGCTTGATCAACGTCGTGACATCGTGACGGAGAAATTGAAGGCGTTGAATGCTCAGGTAACGGTGTCTTCGACGCTTTTGCAGGAGAATCAGGTTCGATGGAACCAGATCCAGGCTGTGCGCGCAAACGGTGGCGATATCGCTGAACTTCCGTTCGTCGCGAATCAGCCCATCGTGCAGACCCTGACAGAGCAGACCGCGGGTCTTAAGATCAGCGTGGCGCAGCTTCGGGAACGGTATCGGGATAAACACCCCAAGATGATCGAGGCGGTGGAGTCGCTTGCTCAAACGGAGCGCGAACTCAAGCGTGCCCTCGACACGACGTATGCTCAAGTTCGGGCCTCCTACGAGGGGGCGAAAAGCAACTACGAAGGTTCGGTGGCTGCGTTGAAGGCGCAGGAGACCGAGTCCCTCGATTTGGATCGTGCCGCCGTCGAATACGACACCAAGGAGCGTGAGTATCGTATCAATGAACAGCTGCTTCAGCATATCATCGGCCGCATGCGCGAGACCACGGTAAGTGGCACGATGGACAACCAAAACGCTCGAATCATCGACCGCGCTGAGCCATCCCGGGAAGGGAACTACGTCTCACCCAAGATCCCGCTTAACTTGGGATTAGGGTTCGTGGGCGGAATCGGTCTCGGTCTCGCGTTTGCCTTCTTCATCGCGTTCATCGACGACCGCGTGAAGAGTTCGTTCGATATCGAGTCTGTGGTTGGGCTCCCGTTGATCGGAATCATTCCGCAGATCAAAAAGATGGATCAGGCCGACAAGGCTCAGATCGTCGCCAATAATGCAGACCGACAGGTGGCGGAGGCGTTCCTTACCTTGCACTCGGCGTTGCGCCTGAAAGACGAAAGCAAGAACGCTAAGATTTTCCTTACGACCAGCACCATTCCTGGAGAAGGCAAGTCATTTACCACGACAAACTTAGCCTTAACATTCGCCGCTCACGGGGAGAAGGTGGTGATCGTGGACTGCGACTTGCGTAAGCCGAATATTCACAAGTCATTCCGCTTGGAAAACCTCAAAGGCGTGATCGATATTGCGGGGGGAAGCGCCGGCATTGATGACGTGGTTTTGCGGGATGTATTTCCCAACCTCGATGTGATCACGACGGGCGGTCGCGCGAAGAATCCGACTCAAATTCTTAACGGCCGTCGTTTTGAGCTGATGCTCTCGGAATTGCGTCAGCGATATGACCGAGTTTTTGTCGATTCGCCTCCTTTGGCGGCAGTGAGCGACGCATTGATTATCCTTCCGCTGGTCGATGGAACGGTCTTCAGCATCTTCTTTAACAAGGTCCGCCGGAAAGCGGCTCAATTCAGCGCGAAGAAACTGCTCGATTCCAATGTGCCGGTTTTCGGTGCCGTGCTAAACGGACTCAATCTTGCCGTATCGGGTTACTACTACGCGCAATACTACGACAAATCTTACAAGGACTACTACGTCGTAACCACGAAAGAGGAAGAGCAGTCTGCCCGTCGTTAATTGGGCTGCGGTCGTGGGCGTTTAGCGGCGGGCCGCAGCTCGTCGCAGGCGGTCATTTACCGCTCCACTCCATGGGTCACTGCCAGGGACTTCTTCGATATGAAGTCGGCTAAAATCTCTCTGATCGAGCTCACGCAAGAGCCCAAATAGTCGGCTCGCGGCGCTTTTTCCCGTGCCGTCGAGACTAAGGGAATAAGTCGTGTTGTCGCCGCGGTGGCGGACGACATTGTTGCCAGAATCAAACATGATCGCCGCTTCGGAGGGCGGGATTTGGGCGATTTGGAGAGCGCTGAGTTTCCGGTAGAGCGTAATCGGAGTGCGAGGGCTGTAGTGGCGGGAAAGTTGCCCCGGCGCGACCGCAGCCGAGTCATCGGCGACAGGCCTAGTGCGACGTTTGAGCTCGTGGCCCAGTATTTCCTCCAGCGCGGCCACGGGCACGCCACCCGGGCGAAGCATGACCGGGCGGAGGGGATCGCGAACATCGACGATCGTTGATTCGACGCCGATTTCACAGGGGCCGCCATCGAGAATGGAGCGGATGCGTCCATTGAGGCCGGCGCGGACGTGCTCGGCCGTTGTCGGGCTGATGTAGCCGAACGGATTAGCGCTCGGAGCGGCGAGCGGCAGTCCGGCCAACCTGATGAGCTTTCGGAACAACGGGTGGGCGGGCACCCGGACTGCGACGGAGTCGAAGCCCGCCGTAACGATATCCGGAATGCAGGGTAACTTCTTCACCACCATCGTGAGCGGTCCCGGCCAGAATGCGGCGGCGAGTTTTGCGACCAGCTCGTTTGATACGCCCACGGCGGTGAGATCTTTTGCATCGGCCAAATGGACGATGAGGGGATCCGTGGACGGCCGTTTTTTAGCACGGAAAATGGCTTGGCAAGCCGTAGCGTCCAAGGCGTTGGCGGCCAATCCGTAGACCGTCTCGGTGGGAACGCCGACCGTTTCCCCTCGGCGCAAGGCGTTCGCCAGCCGTCGGAGGTTATACGGTGTGGGACGAAATAGACGGGTGATCATGCGGGGCATGGTGACACAAAAAAGCCGGAGTGAACCACTCCGGCAGGGAAGATCGAGGGTTTGTTCGCTCGATTACATCGAGAGCAGCAAGTTACGACCGCGCTTGATCGTCTTAGTGACGCGGCGCTGGTGCTTCGCGGACAGGCCGGTGTATTTACGGGGCAGGATCTTACCCGTATCGGTGACGTAGCGGCTCATGGCCTCCGGCGTGTGGAAGGGAATTTCAGCCGGATTTAAGGTGCGCTGGGTTTCTTCGGTCGTGCTCATGGTCGGAAAAAAGGAAGAGTAAGCCGTTTACGATAGCCCTTTGTCAATGGTCAAGTTCTGCCGGGATCGCGGCACCGCTTATCGAGTTGCCCGAGGACAAAGACCCCGTATTCAGATTCGAGGCTGAAGACGTCCCTGTAGTTCAATGGATAGAACGGCGGTTTCCTAAACCGCTAATCTGGGTTCGATTCCCAGCGGGGACACCAGCTTTCGGGAACCGGTTGAGCGCCGTTCGGTCGATCCCCGCTGCGATACTTCACCGGTGCTTCACAACGGAACAGATCGACTCATCTGCCAATGGTCGTCATTCTGCGGCTGGGGAGGCCCGGCTCTGGTTTCTTTTTCAAAGCCGGGTTTACTCAAACACCGTTTCTATCGATGCACTGCTTCTGTAGAGCTTGGTTTTTTCGAGCAGCGCTCCTTTGCGGTTGTTGGGGATTTTCGCGCGTTTATCTTCCGGCGGCTGACCCGGCGCGTCCAGATCGGCTGCTGAACCTTTCTTCCCGAGCTCAGGTGGGGGATGGCGGCGCTCGTCTTATGGCGGGTTTTACGATCGCGCCTGGGCCCGATAAACTGGTGCTGATTCGTGCGGTCGGGCCTGGACTTGCGGGTTTCGGAGTGAGCGGGGTGGTTTCCGATCCTCAGGTGCGACTTTTCGATGCAGTCGGACAGGAGTTGGCGGCCAACAATGATTGGTCGGCGGCGAATTTGGCGGACTTCAATGCGGTTGGCGCTTTTGTGCTCAAGGCCGGCAGTCGGGATGCGGCGCTGGTCACCACGCTGGGACCGGGCAGTTACACTGCTCAGGTGGAAGGGTTGAGCGGTGGTGGCGCAGGATTGATCGAGGTCTACGATTTAAGCGGGGCGGCCCGACTGACGAATCTTTCAACGCGAGCTCAGGTCGACGCGCAACGGGTGTTGATAATTTCCGGATTGGTGGTCGCGCCCGGGACAGGCACGCGGCGCGTTTTGATTCGCGCGGTTGGACCGTCATTGACGAACTATGGCGTAGCCGGCGCCTTGGGTGATCCGGTGCTCACGGTCGTGCGTAGTGATGGCGTGCAGTTGGCCGCGAACAACGACTGGTCGGCCGGCTCGACTGAATCGACGGAGGCGCTCGAAGCCGCGTTCGCTGAGGGGGGCGCTTTCCCGTTGGCCCGCGATAGCCGGGATGCGGCCACGGTAGTGGAGCTGAGTGGCGGGTCCTATACGGTATTGGTGAGTGGAGTCGCGGGGAGTGCCGGCCTCGCGTTGGTCGAGGTCTATGACCTCACCCCGGCGGAGGGCAACGCAGTCAGTGTCAACGCGACCGTCGCGACCACGGATACGTCCGGTAGTTATCCTCCCGGGATGGTGACGTTCACGCGGGCAGGTCCGCTAGACGAGAGCCTGAGCATCAACCTTTCTGTAACCGGCACGGCGGTCGGTGGTGTTGATTTCGTGAATCTACCTTCGACCGTCACGATCCCGGCCGGGGAGGAGAGCGTCTCGTTGGACGTTGTGCCTTACGCGAACGTGATGGCAACGGCGTTAGCCAAGACGATCACGGTCTCGATCAAGCCGAACGGGACCTACGAGATCGGCAGTTCGCCGTCGGCGACGGTCACGGTAGTTTATACGGCGGGCACTTTGTTGGTCGCGAATTTGCGTCCCTTGGGGGCGGGGGCCTCCACGGCCTTCGGCACCGCGACCTTACAGCTCGCCTCGGACGAACGGAGTGCGGTGGTCAATGTCAGCTTTTCTAACCTGAGTTCTCCGCAGACCTCGGCATATCTTCGATTGGGCGTGCCCGGTGACGCGGGACCTTATCTCTTCCGGCTGCCGAACAGTCAGGTGGAGAACCAAATCTGGGATATTGCGCCAACGGGGAATTTGTCGGCCGGAGAGATAGTGGTCGCGATTCGCGAAGGACGCGTTTATGTGAGTATCGAAACGAGCACCCAGCCGGGTGGTGAATTGACCGGATCATTTGTCCGGAGCAACGGCTCGCAGACCTTCATTGAGCCGGCGATCCCTCCCGACGTCGCCGACAAACCGGTGGACGATACCGCCGCGGCGCGCTTTCTCACGCAGGCCACGTTCGGCCCGCGCCGGGCGGATGTCGCGCATCTGCGCGAACTGGGCATCGCCGCATGGTTGGATGAGCAGATGGCGATGCCCGCGTCGTCGCATTTCGATAAAACGATGGCGGAGTGGATCGCCGTGCCGGCGGGCGGACGGGGCACGGATAACGCGCGGCCGGGCGCCGTGCATCGCGATTCAGCATGGTGGAAAATCTCCTTGGATGGCCCGGATCAATTGCGCCAGCGCGTGGCCTTTGCTTTGAGCGAAGTCCTAGTGGTGTCAGATCAAAACGCGACGCTCAACAACTGGCAGGAGAGCGTGGCCAATTACTACGATCTCCTCGTCGATGGCGCATTTGGCAACTACCGCGACCTTCTTGAGCAGGTGACGTTAAGTCCCCTGATGGGCATTTATCTCACTTACTTGAGGAACGCCAAAGCCGACCCGAAAACCGGGGCGTTGCCCGACGAAAATTACGCTCGCGAGGTGATGCAGCTGTTTACCATCGGTCTCAACGAGTTGCAACCAGACGGCACGCTGCGCCTCGACCCGCGCGGCTTGCCGATCGCGACTTACGACAACGGGACGATTACGGAAATGGCCAAGGTCTTCACCGGGTGGTCGTTTCATTCCGACAGCCCGGGTAACGCCAGTCTCTTCCGGCGCGGCGCGCCCGACTATATCCAGCCGATGACCTTGTTTCCGTCGGCGCACGAAGAGGGCGCGAAAACCATTATTTCCGGTATTGAACTCCCGGCTGGGCAGGGCGGGGCCGCCGATCTTCGCATGACGCTCGATGCGTTGTTTAATCATCCCAACGCGGGGCCGTTCATCGCCCGCCGCTTGATTCAGCGCCTCGTCACCAGCAATCCCACGCCCGCCTATGTTTATCGGGTAGCACAGGCGTTTGCCAACAACGGTAACGGCGTCCGGGGTGATCTTGGCGCCGTCGTGCGTGCCATCTTGACCGACTATGAAGCCCGGTCGCCCGAGCCGCTGCTCCGCCTGAGTTCGCTTTTCCGGGTGCTTCCGCCGAGCGCGGAGGACGGCCGGCTCGACATTATCAACCTTAGCCGAGACTTCTCCCAGGAGCCGGTTTCCGCGCCCAGTGTTTTTAATTTTTTCGAACCTGATTACGTGCGGCCCGGCCCGCTCGCGGCCGCCGGTCTCTATGCGCCGGAATTTCAGATTCTCACCGACACCACGGCGGTGGCGGGAACCAACGCGATCTACAACCACCTGTTCGGCGGCCCCAGCGGTGTTCGTATTTCGGGTGAGCCGCTGATCGCAATGGCGGCGCAACGCGACGCGCTCATCGCCGAGCTGAACCTGACCCTCGCGGCCAACGCGCTCTCTCCGCAAACGCTGGCTCGCCTCGCCACCGCTTACGCCGCTTTGCCGGCTTCCACCACGGCGGCTGACCGCGTTCGCACCATGGCCTATCTGGTGATGACGGCGCCCGAAGCCGCGGTGCAACGTTAACCCGTAAGTCACTTTTGCCTATGTCCGCCTCAGTGCCTGATCTCACCCGCCGGAAATTTATTGGTGGCTGCTGCGCGGCGGTAGGGGCGACTGGCATGTTGTCGGCCTTGGCGCAGTTGCGGTTGTTGGGGGCGGTCGCCGGGGCCGACGGCAGTGCGACGGGCTACAAGGCTCTCGTGTGCCTGTTTCTTTCGGGCGGCAACGATGCGAACAATGTCATCGTGCCGAGCGACGCCACCGGCTACGCGGCTTACGCTGCGGCGCGCACCACGCTCGCTCTGCCGCGAGCGGATCTGTTGCCCATCACGCCGTTCAGTGCCGATGGGCGGGCGTTTGGGTTGCATCCCTCGATGACCGCGTTGCGCGATTTGTTTGTGGGCGGGAAGGCCGCGCTGCTCGCCAACGTCGGCACCCTTGTCGTGCCGACCACGCGAGCCCAATACAACGCGCGCTCCGTGCCGCTGCCGCCACAATTGTTTTCCCACAACGATCAACAGGTGCAGTGGCAAAGCAGTGTTCCGGACCGACCCTTTACCACCGGCTGGGGCGGCCGGCTCGCCGATCTTACCAACGCGTTCAACGACAATCCCCGTCTCTCGATGTCGATCAGTCTGGATGGGCAGAACTCATTTGAAGTCGGAAATCAGGTGGCGCAGTTTACCGTCAGCCGCAACGGGGTCGTGAACCTTCTCGGCACGGGCGGCGGTGCCGGTAAGGTGAGACTGGATACGTTGAAAGCGATCTTGGGCCAATCCGGCGACGGTCTGTTTGAAACGGCGTTTGGCAGCGCATCGGCGTCCGCCATTGATACGAGTGTGGCCCTGGGCGCCGCGCTGGGCGCGGTGCCGGATACGGGCGTCGTTTTTCCAACCGGCAGCTTGGGCGACCAGCTCAAAACCATCGCCAGGCTGATTGCCGTTGCGCCCCAGTTTGGCCTCCGGCGTCAGGTGTTTTTCGCCCGCCTTGGTGGTTGGGATCTGCACGACAACCAAGTGACTGCGCACGCCTCGCTGCTCGGCAACATCAGCGATGCCATGAAAGCTTTCTACTATGCCACGGCAGTGATGGGCTGCGCGGATCAAGTCACGACGTTTACGGCCTCGGATTTCGGTCGAACGTTTAACACCAACGGCGACGGCTCCGACCATGGTTGGGGCAGTCATCACCTTGTGGTGGGGGGCGCGGTGCGGGGCGGCGACATTTACGGCACAGTGCCGACCTTGGAAATCAATGGTCCCGATGACACGGGCCGCGGACGATGGATTCCCACCACCAGCGTTGATGAATACAGCGCGACGCTTGCACGCTGGTTTGGCGTGAGTGAAACGGATCTGCCGATGGTGTTGCCCAACATCAATCGATTCGCGCGTCCGAACCTCGGGTTCATGGGATGAGCAGCCAACGACGTATGCTTGGGTTGGGCATGACCGTGTTTGGCGTGCTACTCGTTGGTTATGGGCTGCTCAGATTTTCGCCGCGGCATGCCGATCCGGCGGGAACGAAACCGGCGGCACGGGTCGACATCGAGACGGCGCCGCAAGACGAAGCCTCAAAAACGGGGAAGGATAACAAAGGGCGACCGTTGGCCGATTTCACGGGCGATCCGGTCGTGGGCGGTTTAAACGATCCCGCGGGTTCGGTGCAGCGCGACATTGAAATCGTTTCTCGTGTATTTCAGACGTGGCAGACGAATTTCCCGCTCGAAGGGAATCCGGTGGGGGGAAACCGCGAGATCACGACATCGTTGACCGGTCGGAACCGGTTGGGCCTCGTGTTGTTACCGCCTGATTTTCCGGCGATCAACGTGGCGGGCGAGTGGTGTGACCGCTGGGGCACGCCGTGGTTTTTTCATCAGATTTCCGGTCGCGAGATGGAGGTGCGTTCCGCCGGACCGGATCGGCAGCTCTACACGGCCGACGACGTCACGGGCGGGCTTTAGCTGGAGTGAAGGCCGGGCGGGATGAAACTTTCTGGAGTCGCCGCCGTCTGAAGCTTTGAGACCGGGGCGCCCTGCGCTCGACACCGCAAGGTAGGTCCTTAGAGATTTGATCCTCATGCGAATCCCATCCCGTTCCCTTTTTTCTGCGTCAACGGCCTCCCGGCGAGGCTTTACCATGCTTGAGATTTTGGTCGTTCTGGCGATCCTCGGGCTGCTCATCGGTGTGCTCGTGAGCAACGTGGGCGGAAACCTGTCGCGTGGGCAGGAAGACGCGGCGCGCATCTTTGTGACGTCGAGCTTGAAGGCTCCGCTCACGGCCTACCGCATCGATTTCGGGGACTATCCATCGACCGCCGAAGGGCTTGATGCCCTCGTCGCGGCGCCGGCCGGGAAAGAAGCGCGCTGGCGGGGCTATCTGGAAGGCAACAAGCTGCCGGCTGATCCGTGGGGCGAACCTTATGGCTATCGCTATCCGGGCACGCAAAATAAGGGTAGCTACGACGTGTTTTCCAAAGGCCCCGATAAGACCGCCGGCACCCCGGACGACATCGGCAACTGGTAAAAACGCGACCGGGCATCGCCGCTCTTTTTCGCCCCGCTGTGCCCGCGTTTTTTTCATCGCTCAGCTCGTTGCGATCCCGCGATGTGCGCCGGGGATTTACGCTGCTCGAAATCCTGCTCGTGCTGGCGTTGATCGGATTCATGACCGGCGTGTTGGTGGTCGGGGGCTCGCGCCTGCTGGCGGATCGTCCCGAGACCCCGGTGGATATCTTTTGGGAAGCGGTGCAACAAAGCCGGGAATACGCGCTGTTGCACAATACGGAGGTGCGGTTGTCGTTCGACGCCGAAGCGCAGGCCTTCAATGCGATGACGGCCGAGGGCCAGCAATCGTTTCCCGTGCCCCCGACGGCGGCGGAGGGCGACCTGCGTATCGAGTTTCTCTCTACGCAGAAATTTGCGGGTTCGATCCTGATCGGCGGCACGTTGTTGGAGACGGCGACGCTGCCGGAGGTGACGTTTTACGGCGATGGCACCTGCACCTCGTTTCGGGTGCAGCTGCGCACCGGAACGAGCGGGGCGCCGACGACGTTGACGATTGATCCTTGGACCTGCGCGGAAGTGCTGGCGGCGGGGGAGGCGCGCTGACATGCGCAACCGGGCATTCACGATGGTGGAGGTGTTGGTCGCGATGGCGATTTTCGCCATGGCGGCGATCGTGCTGGGGGCGGCTTACGTGAACGTGTTGAACGCCTACGCGCTGGCTAATCGGGCGGGGGCGGTGAACGAGGAACTGCGTTTCGCACGGGCTCAACTCATGGCGGAGACGGATCGCGACAAGGCGGAGGAGGGGGCCGAGTTTGATACGACAGGAGGCGGGCGTGTAACGTGGCGTTGCCTGATCGATTCAACGGATCTGCCGAACCTCTTCTTGGTGCATTTTACGGCGGAGTTGACCGATGCCACGGGCGCGACGCCGCGAGTGGTGGAGCAGGAATTTCGCCTGCTGCGGCCAACATGGTCGGAAGGCACGGAAAGCGAAACCCTGCGGGCGGATTTGCGGGATCGGATTCTCGAGTATCAAGGCAAGTTCAAGGAGTCGTCCCGATGAGCATTCGCGGTAACCGGGGCTTCACGTTGTTGGAAATCATGCTGGCGATGGCTTTGGCCGCGTTGGTGTTGGTGGGGCTGAACTCCTTCATCTTTTCGATGGGCGAGCTGTGGGGGCGGGGTGGTGACGTGCGCTTGTTTGACCGACATGTGCGGGCGATGTCGCGCTATTTGGAGAGCGAGTTGCGGCAGGCCTCCCTGCCGCCGGCGGTCGCGGCGGATGATGATGCCGTGACACTCCGGGAGGTGCGACAGGAAAACGGTCGGACGGATGATCTGTTGACCTTCGTATTGCCCGACGGAAGCCGACTGATGACCTGGCCGGAGCGCCCGTTGCCTGACGTGGTGTGTTCGTTGGCATTTCGTTCGGGGGAGGGCCTTTTGTTGCTGTGGCATTCACCGCTGGAAGAAAAATTCACCAGCGATCCGCCGCGCGAAACGGTGATCTCGCCGTTGGTGACGGCGCTCGCGTATGATTACTACGACACCGAATTTAAGCGTTGGGAAACCGAGTCCGATTTACGTCAGGCCGCAACCGGTGAGATCGAGGTGCCGCAGCGACTGCGGCTGACGTTTACTTACCAAAATCAAGTGCGCGAAAGCCTGATCGCGTTGCCAACCACAGGGGAAGGGTTGCCCTCATTTTGAGCATGGCGCGGGCATTTTCTCACTCGGGCCGGCGAGCCTCCGGGCTTCGCGGGCGCGGCTCGATTCTCGTGGTCGTGTTGGTTTCACTCGTGTTTGCCACGGCAGCGTTGGTGCTGTTTGTGCGCAAGGCCGGCACAGATCTGTTGGTCGAGGTGCGCGAGGCGGACGCTCAGCGCCTGCGGATCGAGGCGTATTCCGCGATGGAAACGGTGCTCACGGTGCTGGACGAGTTTCGTCGGGCCAACGACGGCCTGCGTAGTCCGCGCCAAGGATGGGATGACCCGTTTCAGTGGTGCGACTATCAACCTGCGGAAGGATATGCGGTTTCGGTGACATTTACCGACGAGAGTGGACGGATTTCGCTGCCGCAGACGGATTTTGTCACACTCACCAATCTCTTCGAGCGCTGGGAAGTGCCAGAACTCGAGGCCGAACGATGGGCCGACGCGTTGCTTGGTTGGATGAAGCGCGACTACACGCCGAAGAGCATCACGGGCGCACAGCCGGAAGATTACGAACGGGCGCCGCTGCCGTTCAAGCCGCCCGGGCGCTCGCTACGGTCGTGGGACGAACTGCGATCAATCGATGTCATTCGCGAGGCGTTTTTTGATGAACAGGGCCGGCCCAATGATTACGCGCGGCGGTTCAAGGAGGCGGTGTCTCTCTTGGATTACAAGCAGCTCAACGTGAATGCGGCGCCTCCGGATGCGTTGGGCGCGTTGGTCGGCTACGACGATCACCAACTCCGCCAGTTGGGGGACTATTTTGGTGGCACTGGAGCTTACGCCAGCGGTTCGCGCGGTTATTTCGACACGACCGACGAAATCAAAACGGTGTTGGGTGACGAAGCGGCGACGAATGGTTTTGGGGTGCAGATCCGCGCCTTGCGCGTTTCGGTAACGGTGCGGCAGGGACGCTCATCCTTCGGCTTGACCGCGGTCGTGGCCCCTCCGGGCGGGGCGACGGCGGTGCCGGTCGGCGACATTCCGGAGCCGGAAGGAACAACGGCCTCTGGATCGCAGTCCACCCCGGCCACGTCGTCGACGGGTGAGGAAGCGCCGGCTTCCCTGAATTATCCGTTTACGATCTTGGAAATAACCGAGAATGATGTGGGTTCGAACCCTCCCCCGACGGACCCGCCCGAATTGCCTTAACTTTGAATGCTTCGTCTCCCGCCTCCCCTTTGACTGAATCGCCGCGGCGTGCCCCAACCCGCGAGGTGGTGCTGTTGCCGGACGACCACTTTTTTGTGCGGCGGGTGCCGGTCGCGCAGGACGCCGGTGCCAGTTCGGTGCTCGAACAAGTCGAGCTCGCCGTGGAAGGCATGGCGCCGTTTCCGCTTTCGCAAATGTTGTTGGGATTTTGGACCCGGCCGGGAGCGGCCCATGCATTGGTGTTTGCGGCTTACGTGAAACGGTTCGGCGCCGACGACGTTGAGTCGTGGGCCGGCGCGGATCTCGTGGCGCCCCGTTTCACCGCGCTGTTGGGCGCATCGGCACCGGCGGCGGCCACCACGTGGGTGATCGACGAGCCGGAACGCGGGCTCACCCTCGTGCACTTTGATGACGACAGCGGTGTGCCGGCCGCCGTGTCGTTTCACGCCTTGGCGGAGGATGCGCCTGACGCGCTGCGCCGTGAGACGCGCATGGCAGCACTGAAGGCGATCGGCGAGTCACGGCGCATCGTGGATGTGGCCGAGTTGACGGTCGAAGCGGGGCCGCCCGGGGAAGGCGATTTCACGTTCAAGACCGGCGAACTTACCTCGGTGCTTTCGATCGAAGCAGCCGAATCCATCGATGTGCGTGATCGGGCTGATCTGACCACCCGTCGGCGGGCACGGGTGCGCGACCGTTGGCTCTGGCGGAGTCTGGTCGCGGCGGTGGCGCTGATCGGCTTGTGCGGGCTTACCGAGATTGGCCTGCTCGGCGTCAAGACGTGGGAGCAGACGCGCGTCGAAACCATCGCGAAGCAGAGCCCGGTGGTGACTCAGATTATGACCGCGCAGACGCTGGCGGTCCGGATCGACGAGTTGTCGACGAAACGCCTTCGTCCGTTCGAGATGATCGGTGTGGTCGACAGTGAGCGTCCGGAGTCGATCCAGTTTCTCCGCACGGTGACCAACGGCCTCTACTCGCTGATCGTGAGTGCACAGACCAATGCGCAACCCGATATCGACGCTTACCGGGCGGCGTTGGCGGAGTTGCCCGCGACGCAGAATGTCGAGGTGCGTGATCTGGCCTCGCGCGAGGGCCGTTCAACCTTTCAGTTGGTGGTGACATTCGTGCCCGGGGCGCTTTCGGTGGTGGCGGAAAACGCCAACGCGACGGCGGCAACAGGGGCGAGCGCGACGACGAGCAAGGAGCCTCAAGCATGAAGACATTTTTCCTCAGTCGGCTGCTGCGTGAGAAGATCTTGTTACTCCTTTTTGTGGGCTTCGGCGCGGTGATATGGGCGTCCAATGTCAGCGAGCGCGTGCGGACCACCGCGATGAACGTGCAGCGTTCTTCGGCGGATCTCGCGGAGCAGACCCTGTGGCTGGAGCGTCGAGAGTCGATCCAAGCCGAAGCGGATGCCGCGGTGAAAAATCTCGATCCATCCCGCACCTACAACGGCGTGCGTTTGTCGGCGGAGTTGAGCGCTTTGGCCAGTCGTGCGGGTTTGGCGAGCAACGCGACGAGCGGCGGCCTGCGCACCGAACGCACGGCGCAGTTTGCCGTGCACACCATCGAGTTCAACCTGCGCGGCGTCGCGTGGGCCGATCTCTTGCAATTCTACGCGGCCCTGTCGGAGCGGGCACCTTACATCGGGATCGAAGAATTCGCGTTGGCGGCAGATCGGACTAATCCGTCGAGCCTCAATGCGACTCTGCGCGTGTCATCGGTCGAGATCGCGCGGTAGGGGAAGCGCGCGGCACGGATTTACCTCTCATGGGCATCCGGTCGTATCTCGCCACTTATCGTCGTTCTTCTCCGCTGAAATCCGTTTGGTTGGCGGGAGGGTTGGTGTTGTTGTCGCCTGAGCGTGCGGCGCGCGCCGAGGACGCTTTACGCTACAAATTTCAAGCCTGGCAAGAGGACGCGGGGCGGGTGGAGGTGTTGGCGCATTACGCCTTGGCCGAAAAGGATCTGTCGCCGAATATGCGCCTTCGTTTCACCGGACTGCTCGACGCGATCACCGGAGCGACGCCCACGGGCGAGCCGGCTGAAACCCGAGACGGTCCTGTGCCGTTAACCGAGATCAAGGATGATCGGCGGGCCGGTTCCCTGGATCTTACGCATCAGTTTTCGCGCTTGGGTATCACGGCCGGCTACGCGCGGAGCACGGAAAGCGATTACGTGTCGGACGGCGTTTCGGCCACGGCATTGGTCGATTTTAACCAGAAGCAAACGCTTCTGCGCGTCGGCGTGTCCGGCACGTGGGACGAGGTTAAGGTTTTCTACACCGATGCGTGGCAGGATAAAATGTCGGTCGATGTCATCTTGGGGGTCACGCAGGTCATCAACGCCACGACGACGTTGACGGCCAATCTCACCTATGGGCAGGCCGAAGGCTACCTCAATGACCCCTACAAAATTATCCGGAAGGATACGGAAATTCTGCCTGGTTTGTTTTTGCCCCTCACGTTTGCCGAGAATCGACCCGATGAACGCAGGAAATGGATCGGTTACCTCGCGTTCAACCATGCCTGGCCGGAGCAGCACGGGGCGTTCGAAGCGACGTATCGGTTTTATCATGACGGCTACGGCATCGACAGTCACACGATGACGGCAGGCTGGCGGCAAACGTTTCAGGACGGACGTTGGACGCTGAATCCGCATGTCCGGGCCTACCGGCAGTCCGCGGCGGATTTTTATCGAGTGACCTTGGACGGCACGGACATCACCCCGACGGTTCAGCCCCAGCCGGCGGGGCCTTTTTATTCGGCGGACTATCGTCTGGCTGAATTGGATACGTTTTCGGCGGGTGTGACGTTGACGTGGAAGATTCGTGATGGGCTGGCGGTGGACGCAACCTATGATCGTTACGTGATGCACGGGCGTGATGGCGTGACCTCCGCCCAGGCCTTTCCCGATGCCGACGTATTTACCGTGGGGGTGAAGGTATGGCGTTGATCCAGCGTCTGCCGCAGTCACCCGCGAGCCGACCCGAGTTGGGGCCGGCAGGGCTGTTGCGACGCTTCGATTGGACGGCATTGGGCACGGCCTGCGGCGTGCAATATAGAGTCGACGACGAAGCCGCCGGAGCCGCGTTTGAAAAGGCCGCGATGGCGTGGGTCGAGCGGTTCGAGGCACGCTATTCCCGATTCCGTCCGGAGAGCATGTTAAGCCGGGTCAATGCGGCGGCCGGCGGCGACGCTGTGGCGATCGATGATGAGATGGAGCGGATGCTGCAGCTGTGCGATTCGCTGCATTTCATGACTCAGGGCGTGCTCGATGCGTCGTCCCTGCCGGTGACGCGTTTGTGGGATCATCGGCGAAAGGATCCATGCGTGCCGGAGCCGGCGGAAATCGAAGTGGCGCGGGCGCTGGTCGGTTGGTCGGGGGTCGAGCGGGGCCGCGGTTGGGTGCGTTTGCCGCGGGTGGGCATGGCGCTTGATTTTGGCGGTTGGGGGAAGGAATACGCGGTGGACGCCGTGGCCGAGTTGGCGAGGGCGCATGGGATTGCCGTAGCCTTGGTGGACTTCGGCCGAGACCTGCGTGCGCTGGGCGTGCCACCGGGGCGTCCGGCGTGGCACGTAGGATTGGAAAAGCCGGATAATCCCGGCACCTGTTGGGGGAGCATCGGGGTGAGTGATATGGCGGTGGCGACTTCGGGTGATTACCAGCGCGGGTTTACTGCCGGTGGGGTGCGTTACGGGCACATCGTCGATCCGCGATCGGGGCGACCAGTGAGAACCGATTTAAGGCAGGTGACCGTGGTGGCGCCAAGTTGTCTGCAGGCGGGGATGCTCGCGACGACGGCGTTCGTTTTAGGGATCGAAAACGGGCTTCGATTGATCGAGGATCAAATGGGAGCCGAGGCATGTTTCGTTTCTGATCAGGCCCGGGCCCAAACCCGAGGGTTCTTTCGCCATGTGGTTGAAAACTAAATTGCTGCTCAACGTCGGGTTCGCCGGCGCGGTCGCGCTGGCGCCGAGCCCCCTCGGCGCGGCGGTCGCGGTGGGACAGCCGTTTCCCCCGATCGCGGGCCATGACGTGGTGGGCGTCCTACCCGCGACGACGGGATCTGTCGCCGTGGTGGACTTTTGGGCGAGTTGGTGCGCGCCATGCAAAGCGTCGTTCCCGGCATTCGACCAACTGCAGGCTGAGTTTGCCGCGCAACGCGTCGTGATCGTGGCCGTGAGTGTCGATAAATCGGAGGCGGCCTACCGGAAGTTTATCGAGCGCCTGAAACCGTCGTTCGTGACCGGGTGGGACGCGGAGCAGCGGCTCGTGGCGGAGGTGGCGGTGCCGACCATGCCCACCTCCTACGTGCTCGATCGCAAGGGCATCGTGCGTTTCGTGCACCGCGGGTTTCAGGGCGAACGCACGCTCACCGAACTGCGGGCGCAGATCGCCCAATTATTGGAGGAATCGTTGTGAGCGTGTTTCGCAAAACCCGCGGAGGGGGTCTCGTGGCGTTGGCCTTGCTGATGGTCGGGCTGGCGGGCTGCACGACGGTCCAACCCTGGGAACGAGGCACCTTGGCGTCCGAATTGATGAACCCGGATCGTGATCCGCTGCGCACCGCGATGACGGAGCACATTCATTTTTCACGTGAAGCGTCCGCTGGTGGCGCGGGGGTAGGCGGCAGTGGCTGCGGCTGCAACTAATTCAAAACGAATCCCTTTTGTGAATACGGTTTTCTCCTCATATTCCGGGCGCTTGATGCGGTTGCCCGTCCCGGTGGTCTTACTGCTGGGGGTTCTCCAGCGGGCCCCGATGTGGCAAACGGTCGCCAATCCCGGGACGCGGATGGCGGCGCCGGCGGTTGCGATGGTGCGGTCGGCGCTGACTTTGGCGGCGATGGGCACGTATCAGGCGCTGGCCGGAGCCACGCAACTGGCCGGGAATCCGGCGTCCCCGGCCTCCGCCAAGGTGGGCGTCGCATTCTCGGCGGGGTTTGCGGTGACGGGGTCGCCGGCCGCCGCAGCGTCCTATGAGGTGCGCGGTCAAATTCCGCCGGGGATCGCGGTGGCTGAAATCGAAGGGGACCTCGTGAACGCCTCGGCCGTCAGCCTCTCGGGCACGCCAACGGCCGCGGGAACTTACGTGCTGACGATTCGGGCTTGGAACGCCCCAAACAAGCAGGGCGAGGGTGGGTTGTCGTTCACCTACACCATCATCGTGGCGGCAGCCGATCCGGTTGTCGATGGGCCGTCGGTGTCGCGGCCGGTTGTGGTGACTCAACCGGAAAGCGCCACCGTGGCGCCGGGCGGTTCGTTGGTTTTGCGGGTCGGCGCGACCGGCTCGGGCACGGTGACGTTTCAGTGGCGAAAGAATGGCGTCCAGATTGCGGGGGCGATCGGGAACCGCTTGAGCTTGAATGCCGTGACCTCGGCTGATTCGGCCGATTACACCGTGGCGGTGACCGACAGCAACGGAACGACCATCAGCGCGGCGGCGACCGTGTTGGTGGCGACGCCCGAACCGGGCCGGTTGGTCAATCTCGCGGTGCGGAGCCGGGCAGGGAGCGGCGCCAAGACTTTGATTGCCGGTTTTGTAACCTCCGGCGGTGGAGGCACGGGAGGTCTCAGACTACGCGCGCTCGGACCGGCCTTGAGCGCATTCGGTGTGCCGGGGGTGCTGGCGGATCCGAAGTTGGAGGTGTTTTCGGGAAGCACGGTGATTGCGAGCAATGGCAACGTCAGCGCAGAGGAGGCGGCGTCGTTTGGCCTCTCGGCCGGCGCATTGGACGCGGCGCTGGTGGCCACCTTGAGCGCCGGGGCCTACACGGCCCAAGTGACGGGAGCCGACGGTGGCGAAGGTGTGGCGTTGATCGAAGTCAACGATGCCAACCCCAGCGTGAATGACGCGGCGGTGCCGAGCCTGATCAACGTCGCGGCGCGCACCGAGGTGGGGACAGGCGCCGATATCCTGATCGCGGGGTTCACGATCAGCGGGAACGTGCCGAAACGCATCCTTATCCGCGCGTTGGGTCCGCGTTTGAGCGATTTTGGCGTCACGGGCGTGCTGGCGGACCCGCAGGTTAAAGTATTTCGGGAGGATCTCTTGGTGGCCGCGAACGATAACGTCAGCGATCTCGATGCCTCGGCGGCCGATTTATCGGCCGGAGCAAAGGACGCGGCCCTCGTGGTTGGGTTGCCGGCGGGGGCTTACACGGCGCAGGTGAGTGGCGTCGGCGAAACCTCCGGGGTGGCATTGGTCGAGGTGAACGATTTGCAGTAGGACGGCGCGGGGTCGTGCGAATTTCCGGTTGGCGGGATGGCACTTATCGTTCCACGGTGGGTCCTTTTCCGATCCATGAAGCTATCGACCTCTTGGCGCCTCCGTCTCCTTTTCATTCTATCCGCCTTCACGCTTGCCGTCGCCACGGTGCGTGCGCAAACGGCGGTGCCGACGGTGGTAACCGCGATTGCGGCGGTGAGCACCAGAGTCGGCGACGCATCAACCACGGTGGACTTGGCGCCGCATTTCACGCTGCCCGGAGTGGTGGGTGAGATCGCGCAGATCGATACGTTGGCCGGAAAGTTCAATATCGAGCTCCTCGCGAGTGATGCTCCGCTTACGGTGGCCAATTTCAAAGCCTACATCGACGCCGGACGCTACGAGAACACGATCATTCACCGATCAGTGCCCACCTTTGTGATCCAAGGAGGCGGTTATTACTCACGCTTGCCGATTGAGCACATTCCGCAATTCGCCGCCGTGGCCAACGAATTCAAGCGCTCCAACATCCGGGGCACCGTCGCCATGGCCAAAACCGACGGCAACCCCAACAGCGCCACGAGCGAGTGGTTCGTCAACCTCGCGGACAATTCCGCCAACCTCAACGCCCAGAACGGCGGTTTCACCGTGTTCGCCCGGGTTTTGGGCACCGGCATGACCGTGCCCGACGCCATCGCCAAGCTGCCCACGACTTCCGACAGCTATCCCCTCTTTAACTACACCGCCGGTCCCGCCACGGCGGATAACCTGCTCACGGTGCGTTCCATCAAAGTGATTCCGATCAGTCCGACGGCGACGCAGGCCGGCGTTATCACTTACAGCGCGACCTCTTCGGCGCCCGGAGTCGCGACGGCGACCGTGGCGGCGTCGACGCTCACGATCACTCCGGTTGCTCAAGGCACCGCGACGATCACGTTGAAAGCGACCGACACGAACAACAATCAGACCACGACGACGGTGGCGGTCGAGGTTGCTGGACCGGGGGTTGAAATTACTCGCCAACCGGAAAGCCAGACGCTCGCGGCCGGTGGGCTGCCGAGCTTTAGGGTTACCGCGACTGGCGAAGGTTCGTTGACGTATCAATGGTTCAAGGACGGCGCGGTGATCGAGGGCGCGACGGCTTCCACCTTGAGCCTGGGAGCGGCCAGCGCAGCCGACTCAGGAGATTACACGGTCGCCATCAGCAACGGCAATGTGACGGTGACGAGCGCTCCGGCCACCTTGCTCGTAGCGACGCCGCAGCCGGGAAAATTGATCAACCTAGCGGTGCGCAGCAAGGCCGGTAGCGGCGACAAGACCCTGATCGCCGGGTTTACGACTACGGGCGGCACACGTTCGGGCAATCTCCGCTTGCGGGCATTGGGCCCGAAGTTGACCGACTACGGGGTGCCCGGCGTTTTGGCCGATCCGTTTCTCCAAGTGTTTCAAGACTCGACGGTGGTCATCGCCAACGACAATGTCACGGCGACTGATGCGGCGTCATTTGACCTTTCGGCGGGCGCCCTGGATTCGGCCTTGGTCGCATCATTGGCGGCCAATGCCTACACCGCGCAAGTCACCGGTGTCGGCGGCGTGGAAGGCGTCGCGTTGATCGAAGTAAACGACGCCCAACCGGACTCCACCGACGCGACACTGCCCCATTTGATCAACGTGGCGGCGCGCACCGAAGTGGGCACCGGCGCGGACATCCTCATCGCGGGATTCACGATCAACGGCAACGTGCCGAAGCGTCTCTTGATCCGCGCGCTCGGCCCGCGTCTGACGGATTTCGGGGTGGGGGGCGTATTGGCTGACCCGCAAGTGCAAGTGTTTCGAGGCAGCACGATGGTGGCGTCAAACAACGACGTCGCTTCGATCGATGCTTCTTCCGCCGGACTTGCGGTGGGGAGCAAGGACGCGGCCTTGATCGTGGTGCTGACGCCCGGAGCCTACACCGCTCAAGTCAGCGGCGTCGGCGGCACTGCAGGGGTCGCCTTGATTGAGGTTACGGAGTATACCGCGTCTCCTCCGTCGACTGGTGGAGTCATTCCGGTGACGGATGGCGTCAGTCCATCGAATTAAGGCCCGCCGGGTGCCATGGTCGACGTCCGGCCTTCACTGAAACTCAGCCGAGCAGGCATTGTTGGACGATCGGTCCCGCGACCGGCTACATCTTGAAGCTGTTACTCAGCTGGAAGACCGCCGTCACGATCGCGTAGGCAATGAAGCCGACGAAGGTGAACACGCCCATCAGCACGCCGCTGGCGAAGACGCGCGTGAACCGGTTCAGCGTATCCGAGAGCTGGCGACGATAGCTGGTCGCCATTTTCTTCAAGGCCGGCACGACGTTGCCGGTGTTCTCGCCGATCGCGAGCTGGTCGAGGACGAGAGCCGGGAAAACATCGGTGCGGGTGAGTGCGACGGAAAGCGTCTCGCCTTCGAGCACGCGGTCGGTGGCTTCGTCGAAGGCGGCACGGTGGACCCGGTTCTGAATCTGGCGTTCGGTCATGCGCAGGGCGTCGGAGGTCGTGATCCCGTTTTCGAGCAGGACGGAAAGCGTCTGACTGAATGCGAGCACAGTTTGGCCCACCGAAAACGGTCCGAATAGCGGCAGCCGCAACATCCAGCCGTCGGAGACAAGACGTCCCGCCGAGGTGGCCCGCCAGCGCCAGAAACTTACGATCGCAAACGCCGCGGCCGCCAAGACGACCAGGCCGTAGTTGAGGGCGAAATCGGAGAGCGCCACGAGCAGTTTGGTGGCCGGGGGCAGTTCCCCGCCGAGCGCATCCAGCAGGCTTTGGAGACGGGGGAGGAGGAAGAACAGAAAGAAGAGCACAACGCCGCCGGCCACAACCGACATGAAGGCCGGATAGGCCATCGCGGCCACCACTTGACGGCGGAGCTCGCGCTGCGCCGTGTGGTGCTCGATCAGGCGGGCAAGGGTGTCGTTGAGGCTGCCGGTCGCTTCGCCCGCTTCGAGCAGGTTGAGGGTGGCTTCGTCGAACACCTCCGGGTAGCCGGCCATGGCGCGGGAGAGGGTTTCGCCTTCGCTGAGTCGTTCCCAAAGCCCGCTGCACACGGCGCGCAACGCCGGTTCGCTGATGCGCACCGAGAGCAGGCGCACGGCTTCGCCGGCGGATAAGCCGCTCGTGGTCAGATCGTGCAAGGCCTCCAAAAACGGCAAGCGGTGCGCCCGGGCGAGCTTCACCTTGCGGGGAGGGTTTTTGCTTTTCGGCAGGCCGATTTTGGAGGGCGTTGCCGCGCTCGCGTTGGATCGGTTTTTCTTGGCGCGTTTGGCTGGTTTCGCCTTGGTCTCGGCGAGCTTCAGCGGTTGCAGGCCGCGGGCGTTAAGGCGGCGCAGTGCGTCCTGACGTGAGCCGGCTTCGACCTCATCGGATACCGTGGCACCTTGGCGGTCACGGGCGGTGTAGGAGAAATTCGGCATGAGGCTCGGACAGTTGAGAAGCAATCCTGCGGACCGCTTTATTTCTCGGTTACGGTGATGACGCGCAGGACCTCCTCGAGGGTCGTGTGGCCGGCTTTGACCTTTTCCCAGCCCGACTGTTGCAGCGTGCGCATCCCGTTTTTACGGGCGGTTTGCGTGAGGGTGCGCGTGCTCTCGCGTTGGAGCACGAGTTCGTGCAGCTCTTCATTAAGCCGGAAGATCTCGAAGATGCCGATACGGCCGCGATAGCCGGTGCCGCGGCAGCGATCGCAGCCTACGGGATGTTTGAGCGTCGGGACGTGCTCGGCTTCGTCCGGTGAGAGGCCGAGGATGGCAAGAGAGTCGCGCAGCTTGATCTTGTTGACCGGTTCGTCGCGGGCGCACTCCGGGCAAAGGCGGCGCACCAAGCGCTGGGCGATGACCAGCTCGATCGACGAGGCGACGAGGAAGGGCTCGATCCCCATGTCGACGAGACGCGTGATGGCGCCCGGCGCGTCGTTGGTGTGGAGCGTTGAGAACACCAAGTGGCCGGTAAGCGAGGCGCGGATGGCGATGTCGGCGGTGTCACGGTCGCGGATTTCGCCGACCATAATGACGTCGGGATCTTGGCGGAGGACGTGGCGCAGCGCGCTGGCAAACGTGAGGCCGATCTCGGCGCGCACCTGGAGCTGATTGACGCCGGGCACTTCGTATTCGATCGGATCCTCAATCGTGATGATGCGCAGATCGGTGGAATTGATCTCGCGCAGGAAGGCGTTCAAGGAGGTCGATTTGCCGGAGCCGGTCGGTCCGGTGACGAGAATGATGCCGTGCGGGACCTCGAGGATTTTGCGGATGATCTCCTGCTCTTGGGCACTCATGCCGAGCTTTTCCATGGAGAATGCCTGCTTTTTTTGGTTGAGCAGGCGCAGCGAAATCGACTCGGCGTAAATGGTCGGGAAGGTCGAGACGCGGATGTCGAGCACGGCGCCGCCGGCGCGGAAGTTGATGCGGCCGTCCTGGGGCAGGCGCTTTTCGGAAATGTTGAGGCGCGCCATGATCTTGAGGCGCGAGATGATGGCGTCCTGAAAGCGCAGGAGGTTTTCCGGCACTGGGACAGGGACAAGCAGGCCGTCGACGCGATAGCGGATGCCGAGCTTGCCCTCCTGCGGCTCGAAATGGATGTCGGTCGCCTCATCGGCGATGGCCTGGGAAATGACGTCGGTGACGAAGCGCACCACCGCGGCGTCTTCGTCGACGATCTCCGCTTCGGCGGCGGCGACTTCGGGCGGCACAAAATCCTCGCTGCCGTCATCGAGCGAACCGGCGCCGACGCCGAAGTGCTCGATGATGAGCTGATGAATACGCTCGGCCACGGCCAGATGCCAGATGATCGGGCGGGCGGTGAAGGTGCGTATCCAGTCGACCATGACCGTGTCTGGCGGCCAGGCCGTGGCGAGATGGAGTGGTGTGGACTGGTCGACGGAGACCTCAGAGTCCTGGGTTTCGGCCCCTGTCGTGAGGGCCAGATCTGGCGGACCCCGGCGGATCGGCAGGATTTGGTAGTCGTGAACCAGACGCGCGGGCAGGGTGCGCAGCGAATCCTCGTCGGCTTGCAGATCGGCGGCGACGTCGAGACCGGCGGCGGTCGCGACTTGGTCGAGCATCACCGGTTCGGTGGTGGCGAGGATCTCGGCCAGCACGCGCAGGCGTTGACCGCGTGCTGCCTCGGCGACCGTTTGGCGTTGTTCGTCGTTGAGTCGGTCGTCAAAAACGGCCGGCAGGAGAGGGGGCGCAAAGACAGGCATCGGGCTTACTCGCGCGGGCCGGGACGGGAGACTTTGGACTTCGCGTCTTTCTGGTCCTCCTCGGAAGACGCTTCGTCGGTCACTGCTTCACGGTTCAGCGCTTTCTTAATGTCGCCAGCGTTGCTCAGTTGATCGATTTGCCGCAAGGCGGGCGCATTGTCGGTGGCCGTATTACTCAGGATTGTAGGGCGGAGAAAAAAGACGAGGTCAGTGCGCTCTTGGCTGCGACTGCGGAGTCCGAGTAGATCTCCGATCCACGGGATCGGACCGAGCCGCGCGCGCGTCTTGTCATTGCGGGTGCGCTGGATGCCGCCGAGGACGATGATCTCGCCGTTGCGGGCTGAGACAAATGACTCAGTGCGCCTTTGTCCGATGATGGGCTGTTGATTGTTGTCGACGGTGACGTTGCCGATCACGTCTTCGACTGACTGGGATATCTCCAATTGCACCGTGCCATCGCCGCCGATGAGAGGAGTGACTTTCAGCTCTACACCGATATCCCGGTAACTCACGGTTGAGGAGCTCGAGAAATTTGATGCCGTTGTCGTTGTCGTTGCAGTCGGGGTGGTGGTGGTGCCCGTGATAATGGGCTGAGAGCTGCCGACAAAGATCGATGCCTCTTTATTGTGAGTGGTCACAATGTTTGGCACCGAGAGGATTGAGACATCGGATTTCCCATTGGTTTCGGAATTCGAAACAAGACTGAGCGCGCCAGCGAGGTCGCGGGCGCCTGACACAACTGTATCCGCAGTGCCTCGGGTAATACTGAACCCGTCCCCCGTGCTGAACCCCGCGCCGTCGGCGCTAAATCCGACGAGCTTGTCGCCGCTTACAACGAGCCCGAGCTGGGATATGCCAGACGTGTGGTTTTCGGTGAGTGTGACTTCGGCAATGACAACTTCGAGACGGACTTGGGCCAGGATGACATCAATTTTTTTGACGAGCTCCGAGATGAGACGGATGTCGTCGGCGGTGCCGCTCACGACGACGGAGTTGGTGCGGGTTTCCGGGAGGATCGTGACGAGGGTGGAAAACTCGTTTGAGTTTACACCAAGTTCCCCGGCGGCCGCCACGGTGGCTTGGGCGGTGGGTGAGGGCGAGGCCGGGGCCGGGGTGGAGGGGGTGATGGTGGCCAATTGGTTTGGACGTGCAGAGGTCGAACGGGCGAGGGCTGCAGTCTGGCCGGAAACGAGCTGACTTAGCAGGGTGGCGACCTCTTCGGCATCGGCGTTGTTCAGGGGGATGACTTCATTGCGGGTGTTTGGATCGGCCTTGATGTCGAGTTTGGCGATGAGGTCGTCGAAGAATGGGTGGAGCCGGGCGTCGGCGATGAGCACGACTTGGTTGGTGCGATCATCGGCGTTGTAGGTCGTCGCGGTGCCGAGTTGTTGCTGGAGTGTGCCTTGGAGCACGGTGCGCAGCTTGTTTACGAGATCTGACGCTTTTGCGAATTGGAGGGTGTAAAATTTCGGTTCAAGGCCGGCCGTGATCGGGCGGTCGAGCTGCTTGATGAGACCTTCGATGCGTTGCAGGGTGCTGATCGAGTCGGTCACGAGGGCGGCGTTGGCCTTGTCGAACAAGACAGGGCCGCCGAGCTGCGGGTTGAGCAGCGAGGCGATTTGAGGGAGCAGTTCGGTGACGCGAAGGAACTGGAGGGTGAAGATCTTTGAGGCGATGCGGCCGGTCGGCGCCATGCCCAAGGTGCTGCCTTCGATGAATTCAGGGGCTTCGATGCGCACATTGCCGAGAGGCACGATCTTGATGAAGCGGTCGCCCAGCGGCGCCATGCCGATGCCGTTCATGCTGAGGAGGGTCTCAATCGCCATGAGGGCCTGCGACTTTGGCATCGGGCCCTCGGTCATGAGGTTATAGTTGCCTGACTGGACGTTTTGAGCCCGGAGGACGGTGCGCCCGGTCCAGAGTTCGAGCAGTTGGAGAATCGATTCCAGGGGAGCATCTGGCAGCTGGATACGCCCCACCATCTCTTCGTCAACCGGCGGGACGGTCGGTTGGGCGGCGGGCTCTTGCGCGAAGCCGAGCGACGTCGCCAGCACACAGCCGAGGGAAAGAGAAAGGAGCAAACGGGCGAAACGCGAAATCATGCGGGCGAAGGCAAAGGAAAGAGAACTGCGACAGGGGACGGATGTGACCGAAATCGTCGGGCGATGTAAACGGCGTTATCTGGAGAAGACGATGGGAAGACGGGACGGTTGCGAGATTTTGACACTTGCGAGCTTTGGGAGGCCAAATCACGTTGCGCGTTCCACATGCCGAACCAGTTTGGAAAACTTTTTTCGATCGCCACTTGGGGCGAAAGCCACGGTCCGGCCGTGGGCGTCGTGATCGACGGATGTCCCCCGGGGCTGCCGATCTCGGTAGAAGAGATTCAGGCTGAACTTGATCGGCGTCGCCCCGGCCAGAGTGATATCGTGACACCGCGCAAGGAGGCCGACGCCGTCGAGATTCTCTCGGGGGTTTTTGAAGGCCGCACGACCGGCACGCCGATTTCGCTCCAAGTGCGCAACGCCGACCATCGGTCCAGTGCTTACGATGAGATGAAGGACAAGTATCGCCCGTCTCACGCCGATTTCACCTACCAGACCAAATTCGGTCATCGGGACCATCGTGGCGGCGGGCGGAGTTCGGCCCGGGAAACTATCGGCCGCGTCGCGGCGGGGGTATTGGCGCGCAAGATTCTGACGGTGGCCGGATCGATCGAGATGCGGGCCTACATCACTCAAATTCACGATATTGCGATGCCGGCCGCCGCTGCGGGGGAGCTGCCTTCGTTGGAGGCGATTGAAGCGACGCCTGTGCGGTGCCCCGATGCGACGACGGCGGCGGCGATGATCGCGCGCATCAAGGCGGTGCGGGCCGATGGCGACTCGGTGGGCGGGATCGTGGAGTGCCGGGTGCGTGGACTGCCGGTGGGCCTGGGCGAGCCGGTATTTGACCGGTTGGAGGCGGACTTGGCAAAGGCGATGTTGTCATTGCCGGCCACGAAAGGCTTTGAGATTGGCAGCGGTTTCGGGGCGATCGCCCTGAAGGGCAGCGAGCACAACGATCTGTTTGTGAACCGCGACGGCCGCGTGCGCACCACCACCAACCGCTCGGGGGGCGTGCAGGGCGGTATCTCGAACGGGGAAGACCTCGTATTTCGCGTGGCGTTTAAGCCCACCGCGACGATTTTGCAGCGCCAGGCGACGGTGGACAAAGAGGGCACCGCAACCGAGTTGATGGGCCGCGGGCGTCACGATCCGTGCGTCGTCCCACGGGCGGTGCCGATCGTCGAGGCCATGGCGGCCTTGGTGATTGTTGATCACTGGATGCGCCACGCGGCGCAAAACCGCATCTTTACGTTTTCCGACTGAATCCTGCCATGGCTGACGACTCTCCGCTGGTTTATTTTGTGCTGGGCGCCACCGGTTCCGGTCGGCGCGATGTGCTGGCCGACCTGATCGCCAACGGGCTACCGGCGGATGCGGGGGCGCAGGTATTGCTCGCGGCCGGTGAAGCCGCCAGCGATGCCGATGATCGGCTGCCGGTGATCGGGCGTTGGTCGCTGGAAGGGGAGCGATTATCCACGCCGGAAATCGCCGGCTCCGGTGATCTGTTCATCGTCAGCGACGGCCGCGGCAACCCGGTCGATCAGCTCGAAGCGTTGAAACCCTGGATGGAGCGTCACGGTTTCGCATTGGCGCGCGTGGTGTGCGTGGTGAATTGCCAACTCGCCGAGGCCAACCCTGCGTTGCTGGCTTGGTATGACGCATGTATCCATTTCTCGGATGTGGTTTTGCTGGCCAATCGCGACGGCGTGGCGAACAAGTGGCTCTCCGATTTTCAATCACACTTTCGCGATCAGTTCATGCCGGCGCTGTTCGAGATGGTAAAGCAGGGGCGCGTGAAGAATCCGGCGCTGGTGCTCGACCCGCAACCCCGCCGCCTTTCCCACTACTTTGACGAGGATGAGGACTGGTTGATCGACGGCGTTGGCGAGGAGGATGACGCCGAGATCGAAGCAGGCACCGAAGAGGTTGAGGTGACGAAGGTGGAAGATCCTTATTTTGCGCGCCGCGTGGGCGGTCGGCGGGAAAAGGAGATTCCGGCCATCGCCGACTTTTTAGGCTAGGGCGGGCGCCGCGGCCGACTCGTGGCGTTCGGCCGCATAGGCACGAGCGAGCAAAACGATCGGATGCTCGACGTCCATTGATCGTTCGCCCGATTGCGCGAGACCATTGGCCAGTTGCAGATGACAACCGGGGTTGGCGGTCGCCACGGTGGCGGCGCCGGTCGCGGTGACGTGATCGATTTTCCGTCGTTGCAACCAAGCCGAGGTGGCCGGTTGCGTGATGTTGTAGATCCCGGCGCTGCCGCAGCACCATGTGGCCTCGGCGCATTCGTTCAGTTCCACTCCCGGAATCGATTGCAGGATCGCACGGGGCTGGTGGCTGACTTTCTGCCCGTGGCACAAGTGGCAGGATTCATGATAGGTGACTTGCCGTGGGGGCGGCGATAACTGGTCGGGCGCGAGGGGCGCACGAAAATCGATTTCGACAAGGTATTCGTGGATATCCTTTAATTTTCGGGACCAGAGCACCGCACGGTCACGGTAGGCCTCGTCTCCGGCGAGCAGATGGTCGTAGTGGCACAGGTGCGAACCGCAGCCGCCGGCGTTGGAAATGATCGCATCAAACGTTGCCGGATCGAACAGATCGAGTTGGCGACGGGCGAGCTTGCGCGCGGTTTCGAGATCACCGTTGTGGGCGTGAAGCGAGCCACAGCAGGGTTGAACCGGCGGAGTGTGGACCTCGCAGCCGTTGGCCAACAACACGTCGACCGTGGCGCGGTTCACATCGCTGAACGCGAGATCCTGGATACAGCCGGTGAGCACGGCAACGCGTCGCTGGGCGGTGGGCGCAGGATGCTCAATCGGTTTGATCAACGACGATGAAAAATGAGCGCAGATTGAGGGCGTTTGCGGTTCGAGTCGGCGAAGATCGGCGGGCAGTAGCCGCGTGAGTTTCAGCTTTCGGGCGGCGGACTGGGCGCCGCTGGCTTGCCACCACCGAAGGAGTCGGCCGGCGGCACGCAATACGCGCGGGCGCGTAAAAATACCGCGCAGCACGACCGAACGAATCGTGCGACGTTTTGGGGTGTCGAGCACACCCTGGCGTTCGATTTCCGCCCGGGCGGTTTCGAAGAGATTGGGGTAATCGACGCCGGCCGGGCAGGCCGTGGTGCAGGCCAAACAGCCGAGGCAGTAATACATCTCGTCACCGAAGGCTTTGGAAACGGCAAGTTCGCCATCGGCGATGGCCCGCATGAGCGAGATGCGGCCACGCGGCGAATTGCGCTCCTGTTTGGTTTCGACGTAGGTGGGGCAGGTCGGCAGGCACAGACCGCAGTGCATGCATTGTTGCAGCACCGAGTAGTCGAGGTCGGCAAGGAGGCCGGCGGTGGCGGAAGGCGACGAGCCAGGCGTATTCAGAGATTGGATCGGGGCGCTCATGTCAGGGGGCGTCGGTCGCGAATGACCTCGTAAGCGGATCGAAGATCTTGCCGGGATTGAGCAGGCCTTCCGGATCGAGCGAGCGTTTGATTTGCGTCATCAGACTGAAGGACGCGTCGCCGAGTTGTTGGTGGAGGAAGGGCTTTTTGGCCAAGCCGACCCCATGTTCACCCGTGATGGTGCCACCGCGAGAGAGGGCCGCGTCGACGATCTCGGCGATGGCCTGTTCGACGCGGTGCATTTCGTCCGTGTCGCGCTCGTCGGTGAGGATGGTGGGATGGAGGTTGCCGTCACCAAAGTGGCCGAAGGTGGCGATGGAGAGTGCATGGCGGGCGGCGATGGCTTGCACGTCGCGAATCATGCCGGCGAGTTCGCTGCGCGGCACGGTGACGTCTTCCAGAATCGTGGTCGGGCGCAGGCGTGCAAGGGCGCTGAACGCGCTGCGGCGCGCCGTCGCGAGGCGGATGCCTTCGTCCTTATCGGCGGCGACGCGGAGGGTGGTGGCCCGGCCTTCGCGACAGAGGGTTTCGATGCGCGCGATCTCGTCGGCGACGGCGGCGGGGTGCCCATCGGCTTCGATCAGGAGGACGGCGGCGGCGTCTTTGGGCAGGCCGACGTGGGCGAAGTCCTCGACGCAACGCAACGTGAGTTGATCGAGAAATTCCAACGTGCAGGGGACGATACCGGCGGCGATGATGGCGGAGACCACGGCGGCGGCTTCGTCCATTGCACCGAAGGTGGCAAGCAGGGTGCGGCGATCAGCGGGTTTGGGCAGAAGCTTGAGCAGCACCTCGGTGATAATCCCGAGCGTGCCTTCACTGCCAATGAAGAGATCCTTCATCGAGTAGCCCGCGACATCCTTCACGCAAGCGTTGCCCAACTCGCAGACCGAGGCGTCAGGCAGCACGACCTTGAGGCCCATGACGTAGTTGCGGGTGACTCCGTATTTCAAGCCGCGCAGACCACCGGAGTTCTCGGCGACGTTTCCACCGATGGTGCTGATCTTCATCGAGCCCGGATCGGGCGGATAAAAGAGTCCGGCGAGATCCGCCGTTTCGTAGATTTTTTGCGTGATTACGCCGGCTTCGGCCCGAAGTGTGAGATTGGCGGTATCCACCGCGAGGATGCGATCCATGCGCACCAGACATATCACGAGGGCGCCGGGCGTGGGCACGCTGCCGCCGGAAAGGCCGGTGCCACTACCGCGGGTGACGAGCGGAATGCGGTGGTGACGGGCGAGTTGCGTGACGGCGGCGACTTCTGCCGTCGTTTCCGGAAAGACGACGGCTCGGGGGCGCTGTTGCAGGGCGGCGGTGCCATCGAAACCGTAGGGCAAGATATCCTCGATGGCGGTGAGAACGCGATCGGCGGCGAGGAGATGCCGAAGCTCGTCGAGAGGTTGGTCTTGGCTCATGAGGAACGGGAATGGGAGCTGGAGCGCGACCGCGGAGGCGCGGATTGGGCGGCTTCGACATGGGCGAGCATGGCGTCGCGGGCGGCCTCGGGGTCGCGGGCGGCGACGGCGTCGAGCACACGCTGATGTTGGGCAAAGGCGTGGGGGAGGCCGACGCGTTGGAGCGATACGCGCCGGGCCTCGGCGGCGAGATGAGCGATCGATGAAAGCATCAACGCCAGAACTTGATTGCCGGCGATGGTCGCCAGGAGACGGTGGAATTCCAAATCGGCAGAGACGGCGTCGTCGACGGTCGCGGCGGCATGGAGTTGGTGTTGGCAGATCGTGAGGGCATCCACATCGGCCGAGCTCACATGTTGGGCGGCGAGTGCGGCGATCTCGGGTTCGAGAAGCACGCGCACGGCCGCGAATTGGCGGATCCGCTCCGAGGGCGAAGGCAAAACATGGAGCAAGGTCTGGGCGAGGGGAGATTTGGGATTGTTCGTGACGCGCACGCCTACGCCGTGCCGGGACTCGAGCAGACCTTGGTTTTCCAGCCGTTTGATGGCCTCGCGCAGGGATGAGCGGCTGATACCCAGTTCCGTGGCGAGGGTGCGTTCGGGAGGTAGCCATTCGGCCTGGCGGTAAGTGCTGAGCAGGCGCTCACAAATCATGTCGACCAACGGGGCGCGACGCAGCGAAACGGTCATCGAGGTAGGAGGTCAGACCACTCGGCGGGTTGTCAAGGCGCGCGATTTCCATTGAAGCGAGTTGAGCGGGCGCGAGCCGAGCTGCGGGTGTTTGGCGTGCGGCTTCGGCGCGAGACGGAGCGTCTCAAAATGTCAAGCGACTGCGGCGAAGAGGCCGCGCGCTTCGGTTGCGTTTAGACGTCGTCGACTACAAGACGCGCATGGCCTTGGCCAGAGCGTCGCCGATCTTGTCCAGCTGTTCGTCCGTGTGCATGGCCGAAACCGCGGTGCGGATCAGGTCTTTGCCAGGCGGGACGGCGGGGGCGATCGACATGACGGTGAACACGCCCTGTTCCATCAGTGCCTGCCAGAAACGGTAAACCGATTCCTTCGAACCCAACACGATCGGGAGGGCCGGCGTCTCGCTTTCCCAAGTGTCGAGGCCGAGATCCTTGAGGATCTTGTGATACTTGCGGGTGTTGCTCCAGAGGCGTTCCAAATGCTCGGGTTCACTCTGCATGATATCAAGCGCGGCGGACGCAATGGCAGCCTGGGCTGGGCTCAAGGCGGCGCTGAAAATCGTCTGCTTAGAATTCGTGCGCAGATATTCGATGATATCTTTTGAGGCGGCGATGAAACCGCCGGTGCTCGCGAGCGACTTGGACATGCTGCCGCAGATGATGTCGACCTGTGCGTTGAGGCCGAAGTGGTCCACGGTGCCGCGACCTTGGCGGCCCAATACACCGAAGCCATGCGCGTCGTCGACGACGGAGAACGCCTGATGGTCCTCGGCGAGGGCGATCAGTTCGGGTAATTTTCCGATGTGCCCTTCCATCGAATACACGCCTTCGACGACAAGCATCTTGGGCGATTTCGGGGAGACCGATTTCAGCACCTCGCGCAGGTCGCCGGGATTGTTGTGCGAGAAACGCTCGACGGTCGCCATCGAGAGGCGGATGCCCTCCCACAGGCAGGAGTGGATGTTTTTATCGGCGAGGATCGTGTCACCTTTTTGCGCGAAACCGGCGATGCTGGCGGTGCAGGAGAGGTAGCCGGCGGAGTGAACGTGGCAGGCTTCACGGCCAAGGAAGGCCGCGAGTTTTTCCTCCAACTCGATGTGGTAGGCGCGGGAACCATTGGAAGGGCGGGCACCGGTTGTGCTCGTGCCCCACTTTAGCAATGCGGCGCGACCGGCCTCGATAACCTTGGGGTGAAAGGACAACCCGAGGTAATCGTTGCTGGTCAGCATGATCATGTCGCGTCCCTTGAGGCGAATCGACGTGCCCTGCTGGGCCTCCATGGCGTGATAGAACGGGTCGAACTTCAGCCGCATCTTCGTGGCGTAGTCGGCGCGGCACCGATCGAGGATCGCGTTCTTGCTCTTCGTGAATAGGGAGAAGGCCATTAAAAGGGGAGGACTTTGCGGAGTGCGGTCACGGAGGGGAAGGCGAAAAACCAGGCCCCGGAGGTTTGGGCATTGCAGCGATAAAGGGCTGTCGGCGGTGTGCTTAGCGTGAGATGGGGAGCGTTTTCATCCAGTGGAGGAGGTCCGCGGCGTAGTCGTCCCACGTGCGAAACGTGCGGGACTGGGCGGCCATGGTCAGCGTTGTGAGGGTGGCGGGCTCCGTGAGCAGGCGGCGGATCGCGGCGGCGAGCGACGGGGCATCCACCGGATCGAGCGTCAGACAACCGCCCTCGCGGGCTGATTCGCCGAGCGCGCCCTGAGAGGAACAGAGGCAGGGTTTGCCGTATTGCAGACTTTCGAGCACCGGCAGGCCAAACCCTTCCAGAAGGGAGGGATACACCGTGAATGTCGCCTCCGCGTAGGCTCGGGCCAGCGCCGCGTCGTCCACCGGCCCGTCGTAACGCAGCGGGTGGCCGGCAGCTTGGAGCTTGGCAACTCGTTCAAGGGCGGCCCGGCCGGTTTGAGGATGAGCCATGCCGATCAGGTGAAGGGAGAATACCAGACCTTCATCCCAAAGGGTTTGGGCTGCCTCAAGCAGTGCGACGTGGTTCTTCCGCCCCTCCAAGGTGCCGACGCATAATACGACTGGCATGATCGGGGAGGTGGCGGCGGGAGGGGTGGCAAGGCGGGGCGTGAGACCCAACGGAATCGTTACGACCGGTGGTTGGGGCGAAATCTCCCATTCCTGCCAATAGCCTAGCAATGCCTCGCGAGACGCGTCCGAAACGGCAGCGATGCCGTCAAATAGGGAGAGCTCGCGGAGGTAGGCCGGAAACCGGGCAACGCTTTTGGGCGGCGTGAGTGCAGGGAGCTGCAGCGCGATCGCGTCATGAAACACGGCCACCCGCGGACCCGTGACGTGCGCAAAGATCCCGGGCAGGGCATCGGCGACCGTCGGAGAAAAAATTTCCGGCACCACCAATGCGTCCGCCGATGGCAGGGGAGCCGGCGTGAGGCGGAGCCAACGTTGAAGACGGCCGCGCCAACGCGTAGCCTGCGGCCAGCGTGCCCCGCGAGCGGCGGCGCTATCGGTTCCGGCGGGAGAGAGGGTGACCTGTTCGGCGCGATTGAGCAGCCTCCAGGCCCGTCTGAACGGATCGTGTGTGACGGTCGTGACCGGCTCTTTCCGTGCGAGCGCGCGATGGACTTCGCGGCACACGCGTTGCACCCCGGTGCGGGCGCGGGTGTGACTGGTATGAGTGAGATCGAGAAGGAGCACGCGAAGAGGAAGGGCGGGATGAGCCCGAAACGTCAGCGGCACGGCGGGTCAAAGGCAACGACTCAGCGAGCGGGAGCGGTTGGCTGCTAGGGCGAAGAACTCGTTTCCAGTTTGACCAGCGCGAGCGCGCGCGAACCGCGCTGACCATTGGCTTGGAGCACGGCGTCGGGCAATCGGAGTTCGAGTTCGGCGATTTGGGACTCGTTCCAGACGTCCTTCGGAATCGACGCCCGCAATACTCCGGGCTCGGTAAACGGGGCGGTGAAGACCAAATTGCCGTTGAAAAACAAGTCACAGCGTTGTTGCTCCGGCCCGGAAGGCGGCAGGAACGGAAATGCCACCATGCGCAGATCGACGGCATTCTCCGTCGGTAGCGTGCTGAACCGGATGAGGACCCGGTCGGCTTCGGTCCAGGTGTGATCGGCATCGGTGAGGGATAGCCCGCTGGTTTCATAACGGGTGTAGTTTCCTGATTGACCGAAGGTGATGAGGCCGTCCTGCGGTGAGAGGACGCCGGTGCTGAGTCGGATGCGCATTTGGCTCACGAAAAACGGGAAGAAGACTTCGCCGTCATCCGGTCCGACGGGGGGATCCGTCGCCGTGACGTGGATGGTATTGAGTTGTCCACCCCGCAGCGGCAGCCGTGCGGCAAAGTCTCCGCTACTGCTCGGTCGCACGATCGTCTTTGATTCTTTGCCGCCGGCCGAGGTGATCGCAACGAGACGGGTGGCCTCGGAAACCTGCTTGGTGGGTTTGAGCGAAAATTCAAACCAGCCATCCCTGCGAGGTCGCACGTTGAACGCAAAGGAGTCTTCGGTGAACTGCGGGATACCATAGTCGGGGTAAACGCCGGTGAAGGCGCTGACCAAGGTTTGGGGTCGCACGATCCTCGCCATGCGGTCGCCGAGTTCCACTTTGGCCGAAGGGTCGAAGGCTTCGAGCCATGGCGTGGCCGCGTAAAGCAAAGGCGGGTAGGCGGTCGTTGCCGGATCGACTTGGTTGACCGTATCGCGCAGGTAGCCGCCGGGAGCGGTGTCGCGGGATGAAAACACAATCGGGTTTTTTTGCAGCACGCGGGACGACCACATGCTTTGAAAAAACGGTGCGGAGAAAGTCGCGCCATCCACGAAGATTTCCTGGCCCGGCCACTGAGCCGCCAACTTGTCGCGCACGGCCAGCTGCTTTTCCGTGAGACCCTTCCGGAACGACCAATCCAAACTGTCCCAAGCGGAGGCGACCACTCCATGCAGCAAGACGGCGGCAGTAAGAGCGAAACAGGCGCTGTTCCACCACCAGCCGCGGGACCGCTTCTGACGGAACGTGCTGAACCGGTCCGCGGCGATCACGGAGGTCAGCGCGGCGATTTGGATGCCGGAAAATTGCACCGATTTTTGCCAACCGTAACTAAACGAAGTCACGATGGTGTAGGCCAAGAGCAGGACGAAACTCACGATCGAAAAGGGCAAGGCGACCGATCCCGAACGCTGACGCAGGCTCTGCACGACCGTCGTGATGATCGCGAGAGAAGTGAGGGCGCCGAAGATGGTTCCGTAGCGTTCCACGGCGGGGATACTGAGTGTGATCAGTCCCGGGATATACTCCGTATAGATGAGTGGATTCATCAAATTCGCCCAAGCGACATCGTCGCGAGCGGTGGAGAACGATATCCAGAAACCATACCACGCCCGTTGAGCCGTGTAAGGATTGATCACGGCGGCGATCGCTACGGCGAGGCCGATGAGCAACGTATTGCGCCGGGTCAGCGTGGTCCCGGCGATCAGGCGCCAAAGGCAAAGACAGGCGGCCGGCAAAAGCGCGAAGGGCACGACCTCCGGGTAGGTGGCGAGCAAGCCATGAACCAGCAACACGATCCCGATACCGAGCCCCCAGTTTAGCTTGGTTTCGCTTTCCAAGACCAGAATGGTCGCCAACCAAAGGCCGCCGCCGAACAAGGCTCCGACCAGGTTGGGCAGATTGCCGTTTGCGATAAAGAAGATGAAAACGGGTTGGCAAATGGCGGCGAGCACCGTGAGCCGGGGGCTAAGGCAGCGCTGGCAGAGGATTCGGCCGGTCGCGAAAACAGTAAGCAACCACGGCACGGAAAGCGCGACCACGGCGAAATTGAAAATGCGAATGGTCGAGAGTCCCAACGCTCCTCCGACGACCGCGAGCAAACCCTCGGCTCCCATGCGTCCCCATGCCGGACTGAGTCCGATGATCGCTTGGGCGGAGTTAAAGACCGGAAAGGCGGCGCTGGCCTCAAACCAAGCTAAATAGGGATTTCGCTGCAGGTGCTCCGCGCCCATGATCCAGAAGAAATTATCGTGGTTGGATGCACCCTCGAAAAACGCCAGATCGGGCTGGATGGCAAAGGGGAGGGTCAATGCCAGCCAAACCACGCCGAGTCCGATCAGTCCGGCGGCGAAGCAGCGGTGTCGGACAATATGCTTTGTATCCTCGATGATAACGCGCCGGGCGGTCGGGAGCAGCCAGACGATGAAGCCCGGGGACCAGATGAGCCAGCTGGGCCAGCCGCGGAGCGGAAACCAAGCGCCGAGGAGTGCGGCGCCGAATACCACCCAGGCGAGACCGACTTGAGACGCGAGAGCTAGCCGAACCAGACGACTGGGGCCGGATACACGCGCGACAAACGCATAACCGACCAATGAAATGAGCAGCGTCAGACCTGCGGTCACGCCCGAACCGAGAATGAGATTTGCGAACGGCATCATCAGGCGCGGAGCCGGCAGAACCTGGGAGGTAAGTCTTCCATAAAATGAACGAAAAGGGCGGGCAACGCAGTCAGCGCATGGCGATCGCTTCGAGGCGGCGGCGGTAGCGCGCGCCGATTACTTGGGGCGCGAAGCGCTGTTTGACCGTGTGGCGGGCGGCCTCACCGAGGCGGGTGCGCAGGGCGGGGTCGGCGGCGAGGCGGCGCATCTCGGCGGCGGCGTGGGCTACGTCAGGCTCGGCCCACCGCTGGCCCTTCGCGTAGGGGCCCACGTTTTGCTCCAACTCGATCAACTGTGACCTCACGGGGCAGCCGTTGGTGGCATTTAAAAACTCCGCCGTGGCCGACCAATCGGTGGCGATCACCGGTTTGCCGAGCGCCATGCATTCCGCGACGGCGAAACCGAAACCTTCGCTGCGGTGGAGCGAGACGAAGACGTCGCAGGCGCTTTCCAGCGCCGTGAGGTCGGCGCGCGAGAGGGTCTCCGCGATGAGACGCGTTTCAGCCATGTCGGAGACGGCGTCCCGGAGGGCGGCAAGATCGGCTTCGTTGCCTTTGGCGCCATGGGTTTTGATGACGAGAGCCGCGCCTTCGGCGGCGAGACCGGAGCGGCGAAAGGCCTCGATCACGGCGGTGGGATTTTTGCGCGGCGAGTAACTGTTGAGATCGTAGAGAAAGAGGAACAACAGCCGATCCGGCGGCAGGTCGAAGCGGGCCCGTAGTTGGTTGATGGATTCGCTGGGCGGGGTGACGGTGATCGCATGCGGCATGGTGAGCACGGGCACCGGCGATTGCATGGCGATGGCTTCGCGCACGAAGTCGCTCGGGCACCAGATCTCGTCGAAGTATTCGCAGTAAGTGACCCATGCATCGGGAAACTCCGGCAGTTCCCAAGCCCAATAGCCGATGTTGTAACGTCCCGCGCGGAAGCGTTTGCCGTGGTGATGATCGATGTCGCGGGCGGCCGGTGGATCGAGGTGGAAGACGGAAACCGGTTGGTCGGGATCCGCGACGAGACGCTCCGCATAACTGCGATCACCGCGGCTGGTTTTCACGTTGAGTTTGAGGTCGATCAACGCGGTGGGGAGCTGGGCCGCATCGGCGGCGCGGACCATGCCGCGGGCGGATTCACCGATGCCGAGGTCGGCGGTCATAAAGCCGACCACGTTGAGGCCGAGCCGAGCATGGCGGCGGGCAAAGGCAGGCGCGTAGGGCGCGTGGCGATTGCCGAAGTCGTAGATGACTTCGCCGTCGACGGTGGTCAGGCGGAGAAGGCGCAGTTGGCGGTTTTTGTGCTGGGCGCGAAAGCGTTGCCAAAAAGACCACCCTGTCATGCGCCCGAGCCAGGCCAGGAAGTTGGTGAACGCGACCCCGCCGAGCTTGAGGGTGACGACGGCGGGGCGGGTCGCGGCATCGGCGGGCAGGGGCAGGGAGATCTGCCAGGATTTGGGCGCAGCCTCGATTTGACCGACGGTCGTTCCGTTCACGGCGCAGGCCAGGGTCGGAGGCGTGCGCTCAAGACCGGTCGCGGCGGGGTGGGGGCGAAACTCCCCATGCAGCACGACGGCCGGGCAGGAGTCCAGTGGCGGCAACCGGATCGTGCCGACCTCGCGAATCCAAGCTGAGTCCGTCGCGAACTCGTCGAAAAAGATACCGGCATAGCCCGACCAACGACGCGCAAAAGCGCCGCCTTCGGGCGCGGGAGTGGCGGACGACTGAGCTAAGGGTTTCGGCAAGCCCTCGGTTCAAAGTTATGTTGGCGGACGAGGCAAAGCCTTTCACGTCCGGTGAGGAAGCGCTTGCAGGCGAGCGGTGCGCCGGGGAGATTCGGGGTTTCCCCGTGGAAGTTGATGAATATCGCAAGTTAGCCGAAGCCGAGGATGTCATGTGGTATTTTCACGCGGTGCATGGACACGTGCGGCGGGCCTTGCAACGGACGTTACCAAGCCCGGGCGCAGCCGAGCTTTTGGACGCGGGTTGCGGCACCGGGGGGCTGATCACGCGGCTGAGCGCGCTCCGTCCGGAGTGGCATTGGACGGGCGTGGATATATCGCCTTTGGCCTGTTCCTGGACGCGGACGCGGGGCGATTTCAAGGTGGTCGAGGCGTCGTTGACGGGGCTGCCGCTCGCGTCGGCGAGTTTCGATGCGGTGACATCCGTCGACGTGTTATATCACATCGATGATGACGAGGCGGCGTTGCGTGAGTTATGGCGTGTGCTGCGGCCGGGCGGTCTGGTGGTGATCAACGTGCCAGCATATCAGTGGCTTTGGTCCTATCACGACGAGGCGGTGCACAGCGTGCGACGCTATGGTCGTGCCGAGGTCGTCGCGAAGCTTCGGGCGGCGGGTTTGCGGAGGTCCGCACGACGCATTGGAACATGATTCCGCTGCCGCTCGTCGTCGTGCGGCGCAAGCTGTTGCCGGCGCCGAAACAGGGCAGCGACGTCGCAGTGCAGGCGCCGTGGGTCGAAGCCTTGTTTCGCGGCTTCATGCGCGTTGAAGCCGCTTGGTTGGGCCGCGGCGGGAGCCTGCCGGCGGGCAGTTCAATCTTCGCCGTCGCCCGGAAACCCCGCGCATGATCTGGCTCGGCGCGACCTTCCTGATTTGGTTGCACGTGCTCGCGTGGGGCGTGGGTTTGGCGTGTCTGATCACCCCGAAGCCTTGGGCGCCATGGTGGCCGGTCTTTGTGCCGGTGGTGGGGTTGACGCTGCAGACGAGCGTGGTGTGGCTCGGCGTGTGGGCGAATTTCGCGGGCACCGACACGTATGGCCTGCCGCGCTGGCCGTTTGTCGCCGCCACGGTGGTCCTGCTGGCGGCGCTGGCTTGGTGGCGACGAGGCGGTTCGGCGGCGGCGTGGCGGCGGACGGCCGTCTGGCATGCCGTCGGCGCGGTGGTGTTGGCGGCGACGGTGTGGCCTCTGGCGGTGGCTTCCGGGGCTTTGACGTCCCTGTCACTGGGGAGTTGTGATCACGCTGATTATGCGGCGGGAGCCCGGCTGATGCAGGAATTTGCCCGCACCGATCGGAGCGGGTTTATTGGGCTCACTGAAGTCGTGGAACTGCATGACGTGACCGATCTGTTCGGGCACTTTTTAAGACTGAACCACTTCGCTCCCTCGGCGATCGTGGCGTTGAATGCGACGGTGACGGGTTGGGCGCCGTGGCAGTTGATCAACGTGATCACGGTGGTGTTTTTGGCCGCCTCGGTGCCCTTGGTGGCGTGGTTGGCGCGGGTGACTTTAGGCATGAGGGGCGGCTCGGCCGCGGTGGTGGGGTTGGTGTATGGCCTGAATCCGCTCACTTGGTATGCGGTCGCGCACGGGGCGATGAGCCAGCTGCTGGCGGCGCAAGCGATCGCATTATTGACGGTGGTCGGAGTAGGGGCGGCTCGTTTCCCGCAACCCTGGCGATGGTGGCGGGGGGCGGGGTTGTTGGGCGTGGCGTTCGGGCTGATTTGGACGGCGTATCATTTCATTATTCTGGTGGCGTGGATGCCTGCGGCCGCCTTTGCGCTGGGGTTGGTTTGGCGGCGCCGGCGGGGTGGATGGCTCACCGCTTGGGGCGCAAACCTGCTGCTGCCAGCAGTGGCCACGGGATTTGTCTTTGCTGATCGTGTGCTGGGGTTGGCGGCACGGTTACGCTTGTTCGAGGAACATGATTTTGGATGGAAGATTCCGGCGACCGGACCGGCGGCATGGCTGGGCTGGGTGAGCGGCTCAGGACTACAGACGTCACCGGGGGCAATGGCTTGGGGGGGGAGCGCTTTGGTTGTGGCGACGCTGGTTGGGGTGGGAATCGAGCGATGGTGGCGACGGGAGGCGGGGTGGGCTGCGTTGGCGTTGATGGGGCCGGCCATGATCGGGTATCTTTTCTTGGAATGGCGGGGCGCACATTTGGGCACCAACGCGAGCTATGACGCCTACAAATTGTTGAGCGTCTTCTTCCCCGGCGTGCTGGCGGTGATGATGGCGGGACTAGCTTTGCGGGGAAAGGCAATGCGATGCCTGCTGGTCGCGGCATTCGGCATCGTGATCGGATTGGGGATTGGCCGCAGCATGGCTGCCTACGCGGACGGGTGGCGAGTGGCTCCCCTGCGTGTCACTTCCGATTTGGTGGCGATCAAGGAAATCGAACGGCGACCGGAGGTCGCATCGATCAATCTGCGGCTCGATGCGATGTGGGACCGACTTTGGGCCAACGGTTTTTTGCTCCGCAAACCCCAGTATTTTCCGGTCTATACCTACGAAGGCCGGCGGAATACTCCCTTGCGCGGAACCTGGGATTTACGCGACGGTTGGTGGCGCACGCGGCAACCCGGTGAGTCTTGGGACGCTTCGAACGAGACCTTTAGTTTGGTGCAGCGAGATGGCTCCGCCGATATCGAAATTGTCCCCGCGGTCGGTTGGTTTTCGCCGGAACGCGACGCACGGACGGGGGAACGGTGGGCGTGGAGCGGGGCGGCTCCGCAATTGCAATTGATCAATAATAGTGGAGGTCCGCGGCGGGTGAGATTGCGTTTGGACGTGCGAAGTCTGGTGGATCGCGAGGTGGAACTCCGTGCCGACGGTGTGGTGCTGGACCGGCTGGAGGTGAAGCCCGAGCGGACAACCGTGGAATCAGCGGCGTTCGATCTGCCGGTGACGGGGCTCGAAATTTTGCTGACGAGTGGGGCTGCGCGACCGAGTGGCGGGGGAGATGGGCGCGAACTGGGATTGTGTTGTTACCGCGTCGAGCTGGTGGTCGATCCGTAGTTATCCCCCGTTTTGCCGCTTGTCACAACTGCGGTCGTCACGCGGAATCCGGATTCCGGCGATCCACCCCTGGCCGATTTTTGTTTACGAAAATGTGTTCCCAAATCGTTCCTCTGTTAACCGCTGACCCTGGCGCGGGGTATCGGGCTCACCGCGATGTGATTGATGCCGCCATGGCGCGGGTGTTGGCCAGCGGGTGGTATGTGCTGGGGCAGGAAGGCGTAGCGTTCGAAACCGAATTCTCGGCGTATCAAGGCGGCGGTTACACGATCGGAGTGGCCAACGGCACGGATGCGATCGAGCTGGCTTTGCAGGCCCTGGGCATTGGTGCGGGACACCAGGTCGCTACGGTGGCCAATACCGTGACGGCGACGGTGGCCGCCATTTGTGCGACGGGCGCTCAGCCGGTGTTTGTGGAGATCGACGCCGCCACCATGGTCATGGATACGGTGGCGTTGGCCGAGGTATTGGCGGCCCGACAGATCGACGCTATCATCCCCGTGCACCTTTATGGGCAGCCGGCAGATATGCCGACGATCATGGCGCTGGCGGAAAAGCACGGCTGCAAAGTCGTGGAGGACTGCGCCCAAGCGCACGGTGCGCGGATCGGCGCGCGTCGCGTCGGAACGTGGGGACATGCGGCGGCGTTTAGCTTTTACC
>CAXBDS010000012.1:0-53920 GCA_963974355.1 uncultured Opitutaceae bacterium | reverse complement strand
TAGTTTGACGGCGGGATCGAGCGGCGCGCCGTGGTAGGCGAGGCCGACGATGCGGTCGCCCATCGGGCGCGTGATATCGATGGTGTAGTCAACGCCTTCCGCGATGTCGAAATTGTATCCGGGAATCTGTGACGAAACCAGGTCCGCGGCGGACTGGCCTTCGACGTAGGGGTCGAAGTAACGGGCGGAGTGTTCCAGCGCGGCTTTGATTTGGGCGCCGCTGAGTTCCAGCGTCACGAGGGTGTTTTCGTAAACGTAGAGGCCGGCGATCTCCCGCACGGTGATATCGCCCGCGGGCAGACGGGAGGACGGATTGAAGGCGGCGGTGAAGGAGACGTCGGCCGGACCGGCGTCGAGTTGGGCGCGCTGGATAAGATCGATGATGGCGGTGTCATGCAGGCGGGAGTCGGCGGCGCTGAGTTCGGCGGCGGAATGTCCGATGGGTTGGTTCAGCCAGGCCTCGGTCTCATCGTGGTAGGGTTGAGCGAGCGCGAGGATCGCAGGGTCGGCCTTCGTCGCGGCGGTGATGGAAAGGCTGCGCGAGGTTTTGGCCGCGACGGTGCAGGTGCCGTCTTCGGCGCGGTCGACGTAGAGATCAGCGCGGATGAGATGGTCGCCCCAGCGTCCGGCTTGGGCGAGCAGCGTGCCGCCGATGACCACGCCGGGCACCTCCCGGTGGGTGTGCCCCATGAGGATAAGATCGATGCCGGGAACCTCGCGGGCGATGGCGACAGCGGCATTTTCCATGGGGACTTGGCCGGGAGTGGTCTGGCCGGTGGCGAGGTTTTCCTCGAGGCCCATGTGCATCGGGACAACCACGAGGTCGACCTGTTCGGTCTCGCGGAGCACCTGCACCCAGTGGCGTGCGGCGACCACCGGATCGCGGAATTCGAGGCCGGCGTAGTTCTCGGGATTTTCCCAGCTGGGCACGCCGGGCGTGGTGAGACCGAGGATGCCGATGCGGACGCCGGAGATGGTTTTGATGATATAGGGCGCGTAAGCGGTTTCGTCGGTGCCGGTGCGGTAGGTGTTGCCGGAGAGCCAGGGGAAATCGGCCTCATGGCGGGCCTTATCGAGGACCTCGCGGCCGAAGTTGTATTCGTGGTTGCCGATGGCCAAGGCGTCGAACCGGAGCGCGTTCATGGCGAGCATCATGGGGTCGGGCGGCTGATTGTTGAGCCGGTTATGATAGTAGGCGAGTGGAGTGCCTTGGATGGTATCGCCCGAATCGACGAGGATGAGATCGGGGGCGGTTTTCCGGGCCTCTTGAATCAAGGTGGCAAGCTTCGCGAGTCCGTCGGCCGAAGGGCGATTGGCGAGATAGTCGACCGGGAAAATGTGGCCGTGCAGATCCGTAGTGGAGAGCACGGTGATCTGGACGCGTTCGGCGGAGGCGCCGGGGGCGAGGACAAGACCCAGGGCCGAAGCCAAGGCGAGGGCGCGTAGCGCGGAAGAGAAATTCACGTTCGGTGGCTAGCAGAGGGTTCGGGTTTCGGCGATCTCGCTTACGTTCGAAGTTGACCACGGTTGCCTATTTTTCTCGGGTGCGGGGATGATTTCCCAACGACTTTTGGCGACCGTGTTGTGGTTGGCGGCGTGGAGCACGAGCGGGGCGGCGACGAAGTCTGCCGAGCCGGCTCACGTGGCCCAAGGCAGTGAAATCAGCCTTGCCGACTACCTCGTGCCCGGGAAGACGGTCGTGTTCGATTTTTACTCGGACTATTGCCCGCCGTGCCGCGTTTACACCGAGCCGCTGAAGGCCCTGCATGCCAGCCGCGACGACGTGGTGGTTGTGAAAGTGGACATCAACCGGCCGGGCGTGAAGGGCATCGATTGGAAGTCGCCGGTCGCGCGCCAACACGAAATGCACAGCATCCCGGCGTTTAAGGTTTATGGCCCGGATGGCACGTTGAGGGCTGATGGCCAAGCCGCCCGCAGCGCCGTGAACGACATGCTGAAAGATCTGCGCTAGGGGGGGCAGCGCGCCGCATCAGTCGGTGGCGCGGCGAACCCAGAGCGTCTTGGTGGGATCGGCCAGTTCGTAGATGCGAATCATCTCGTCGCGTTCCATGAACACCCAGGGCATCAGGGGGTGCTGACCGTTTTTGGTGAACACAATGTTGTCGGCGATATGCACGGCGACGTGGATGGCGTTTTCCTGGGCGTCGCGGAGGACAATGATGTCGCCGAACTCCGGACGGCCGACGTAGGTGACGTAGTTGCTGGTTAGATACTTGGCGGCTTCCTTGGAGGGGATGAGCGGCTGGTTGGCCTTGCGGTCGAAGTTGGCGCAGGTCCAGAAGCAGTCGACGGTGTCGGCGGCGCTGCCTACGAGCGTGGAAACGGGGTAGGTATAGGCGTAGTCGCGCACGAACGCGGGCAAGAGATACAGGGCGTCGATCGAGTTGGCGCCGTCGAGTTGGGCGAGCGATTCGAGCATGGGGATGAACTGGCGACGGTTCGTCGAAAGATGCCAGTATTCCACCAAGTCGGTGACGTTGGTGTGCGAGTCGATGTTGAGATTGAGCAGCAGCGTGCGTTGCAAATTCAAGCTGCGCAGGAGCGCGATACGGTCGATCTCGGAGGGGATGAAATGCAGTGCGGCCGCCGTATCCCAAAACAGGATATCGGTGTTGGTCGTGGACGGGAAAAGGAACGAGTCGACGACGTCCTGGACGTTGGGGGGAAGGGTGGACCGAAGTTCGGCCCATTGGTCGGGGCTCCAGCGTTTGTTGCCGAAAAAGACGCGATTGCGCGGGTCGAGTTGGAGCAGGGCACGATACAGGCGGCCGCGGACTTCGGGCGTAAAGCTGCGGACGAGGGCGGGCTCCACGATCAGCACGACGCTGCCGTCGTCACGTTTGACGAGGCTGTTGATAATCACATCCTGCGTGAGAGCGGCGACCCCGGCATCGGTGAGAAGCTGGCGAAAGGAGGTTTCGTCGGCCGGACCGATTTGCCATTGGATGGGCTTCGGTTGATAGAGCACCGGCGGGATCAATCGAATGGGCGGTTGGATCGTGACGGGCGTGACGCTCAGCGATCCCCACGGCCCGACCCGGGCGTCTCCTGCGGGTGCGGGAGCGGGAGCGGCTGCGGTTTCGGTCTTTGAAAGGGCGGCAGCCGTCGGCGCGAGGCGCCTTGAGATCGGATAGGGCAATATCCATAACCCGACGGAAACGGCGCCGGGCACCAGCAGGAGCGCCCCGAGCATCCATGGCCGAAGCACGATGAACGACTGAGGTTTCGTGGGGGGGCGAGGGGGAGTCTCCATGGTGGCCGGCGGGTCCGAGCTAGACGAGGGGCGATGGCGGCGGCAAGCGGTCATCGCGCGTCGCCCCGGGTGCACCGGTGCGCGGGCGGCGAGAGGAGGCTTACGGTGAACTCGGACGTAGCACCGGCGAGACGGTGAGGCCGATGCGCCCGCGGGCGGTGGGGTTTTCGATCCGCCACACGATCTGGTCGATGACCTTGCGCACTAGCGTGGAGAGATTGATGTCAATCGCGGCCGGACAGTGATCGAGGTTGTGGTGAATCATCGGGTTGTAGTTGCCGAGCACGACCTCGAGTTTTTCGCCGGGCACGAGGCCGATGCCTCGCAGCGCGCGGAAGAACGCGCCGGCGAAGTGATCGACCGGCACGTAGAGGGCGGTGGGCCGGGGTTTGGCTTCGAGGACGCGTTTGGCCAGAAGATCGATTTCGCCATTGTAGGGCGAGATTTCGAGGTAGCTGACGCCGGGAGTGGGTTGGCCGAGAATGGTGTGGGTCTTCAGGCCGAGGCGCACGGCTTCGGCGGTGAATGCCTCCACACGGCGCACGGTGGCGCTGTAGTCGGGGTCGATGCTGATGACGCCGACGGCGCGATGACCGCGCTGGTGGAGGTGGCGGGCGGCGATGATACCGTTTTCCTCGTTGTCGGGCTCCACGTAGTCACCGGGAAAGTCCGACGAGCGCCGGGTCATGAACCAGACATGCGGAATGGATTGCAGCCGTTGCATGATCGACGGCGTGGGCTCCATGCCTTGGAGGATCAGCCCGTCGAGCTTTTCTTGGGTGAGAGCACGCGGAAACTCGTCGGGGGAGCTCGAGAAAATGAGCTTCAGGTCGATTTGGTAACGGGTGTTGGCACCTTGGACTTGGAGGAGCTGGTCTTGGAACCAGTTGAGGTTCGGATTGTTGGCGGCGGCACCGACGAACCACACGCCGATGCGATGCAGCTTGGGCTGCCGGGTTTTGGGTCCCCGACGGCGATTTGCCGGGGCGGGCACGTAGTTGTGCTCCTGCATGACCGCTTGGATGCGCGCCAAGGCGTCAGGCGAGACGATTTCAGGTTGATTGAGAGCCCGGGAAACGGTGGCGGGAGAAACCCCAGCTTGTTTGGCGATATCCGTGATGCGCATGAAGTGATTCAGCAAGCGAATGAAAATTCAGGAAATGGCGACTGAAAATTATGATTAATGCGAGGCGTGGGCGCATCAGGTGGCGGTTGCCGATGGCTGGCTGGCATCGACGGCTGCGTCCAGCGGCACACCGAGGGCGGTGACGAGGGCGTTCGTCTGATTGGCCATGCCAACGACGGCGAGGAACTCGTTATATTGGGCGGGGGTCAGGCCCTTTTGGCGGGCGGCGGCGGTGTGGGTATGCACGCAATAGCTACACCCGTTGGCCACGGAGACGGCCACATAGATGAGTTCTTTCACCACGGGATCGAGGGCCCCCGGAGCCATGACGACTTTCAGGGCGTCCCAAGTGCGGCGGAGCGTGGCGGGATCATGCGCGAGGGTCTTCCAGAAGTTGTTGACGTCGGTCGTGCCGCGGGCGGCACAAATCTCGTCAAAGATGGCCCGCACTTCGGGCGAGGCGGCGGACTTTTCGATCAGGGTTACAGTGGACATGAGGCGGGAAGGGTTAGCGGGTTGGATGCCAAGGCAGCCGAAGTGAACAGGAACGAGAAACCGGGCGGATCAGCCACCGAGATGTTGTGCGGCGACCGCGATCAGAAAGCCGCCCACGCCGGCAAGCGGCGGCGCCCAGTGATGCTCCAAGCGTATTTGGGGCGCGATATCCTGAAACGTGAGAAAGAGGATGCCGCCGGAGACGAAGAGCATTACACCGCCGATCAAGGCGGGCGCATCGCCGAGCCACAGATGGGCGCCGAGCCCGGTGAGTGGTCCGAGCAGGGCGAGGGCGGCGAACCTACCGATCAACCGCAGGCCGGCGCGTTTCGTTTTCGGATCGGCCTCGCGGAAGGCGTTGAATGCTTCCGGCAGATTCTGCGCGGCAATCAACAATGCGAGTGTGCGCCCGCCGCCGTCGCCGGAGGCGAAAGTAGCGCCCACGGCCAACGATTCCGGAATGAAGTCGGCGAGCATGGCGAGGAGTTGGGCGCCTTGGGATTGCGCACGGGCGAGCAGGACATCGATGCCGCAAAATACGCCGCCGCCGAGCGCGATCAATGCGAGGCCGCCGGGCAAAGGGAAGTGTTTCAGTCCCTCCGGCACCAGGGACAGCGCGGCGGTGCCGACCAAGATTCCGCCGCCGATCGCGAGCACGGTATGCCGTAATTCAACATCAGCCCAGCGGGGCAGCAACCAGCTGAGTTGGGCCAAGGCGCCACCGACAGGAATCGCGAGGCCGGCAATGGTGGTGTAAAGCAACATTTCCCACATGACAGGGAAGGCATTAACGAAATTCGGCGCGACTGTCGCTGACGTAATCGCTGGCGTCGCCTCGCGGGACTTTTCAAATTCGGCGTATGACTGATGTATCTGCGTTGATCGAACGCTTGGTTCCGGAGATTCGCGCCCTGCGTCGCGACCTGCACGCGCATCCCGAACCGGGTCATCAGGAATACCGCACTGCGGCCGCCGTAGTGGATCGTTTGCGAAAACTGGACGGCGTCACATGGCGGGAAAACGTGGGCGGCAGCACCGGGGTGGTGGCCGTGATCAAGGGCGAGAAGCGTGGTCCGGTCGTGGCGTTGCGCGCCGATATGGACTGCCTGTCGATGACCGAAGAAACGGGCGTGCCTTATGCGTCGACGCGTCCGGGTTTCATGCACGCGTGTGGTCACGATGGTCACACGGCCGCGCTGGTGGGCGCAGGCCAGGTGTTGCACGCGATTCGGGATGAATTGGCGGGACCGGTCGTGCTGATTTTCCAACCGGCCGAAGAAGGCGGTTTCGGTGGACGTGCGATGTGTGAAGACGGCGCGCTTGAAGCGCCGCACGTCGATGCGATCTTCGGCTTGCACAACATGCCGGTGCCTGGCCTCGCGTTTGGGGCGGTCGGGTTGCGGCCCGGTGCCCTGATGGGCGGCGGCGTTAATTTTAAGATCCGGCTCGTCGGTCGCGGCGGTCACGCGGCGGCGCCTCATCTGGCGATCGATCCGATCCAGATCGGCAGCCAGGTGATCATCGCGATGCAGACCTTTGTCTCTCGGCGGACGGATCCGTTGGAGACCTTGGTCGTCAGTGCGACGAAGTTTCAGGCGGGCACGACCAACAACGTGATTCCCGACGAAGCGGTGATCGAGGGCACGATTCGTTCGCTTTCCCCGGCGCTGCTCGAAACGACGCCGGAGCGTTTGCGGACGTTGATCGAAGGCCTCGCGGGGGCGCACGGCGCACGAGCCGAAGTGACCTTTAAGCCCGGCTATCCGGTGACCGTGAACGATCCGCAGGGCACCGCCTATGTCGCGCGCGTGGCGGCGATGGTGACGGGGGAGGAAGCGGTGAAAAGCAACTACGATCCGATCCTCGGTTCGGAGGATTTCTCGTTCTACCTGCAGCAGCGACCGGGAGCGTTTTATTTTGTCGGCACGAAACCGCCGGACCGCGGCGCGGTGCCGTTTCTGCATGATCCGCGTTATGATTTTAATGACGCGAGTCTGCCCCGCTTGATGGCGCTGCATGTCGAGATCGCTCGACGCTTTGCGACGGAGTGGGGCGCGGTTTCCTGATCGAACAGGAAAAACCCGCGCCGAAGGGACGGCGCGGGCGTTGGGGGCCTGGCGGGTGACGCGAAATATCGTTCGCGCAAGCGGAGGATGGGCTCAGCTCTCGCCGTCGGACGGCGAGGCGGCGCGAATCGTGATCGAGCCGCCGGAGGTATCGGCCCGCAGGCGGTTGCCGCCGGCGTTGATGCGACCCTTGGCGCTGGTGCGTTCGAGCTTGGCCGAGGAGAGATTCAGGTCGTCCACGGAAACGCGGCCGCCGGAGGTGTCGGCATCGAGATCCCAATTGCCGGCGGGATCGACGCCAATGGTGATCGAACCGCCGGACGTATCCGCATTGATGTCGGTCGCGTTGGGGCCGACGTAGTCGATGCGGATGCTGCCGCCTGAGGTATCGGCGCGGACGTTGCCGAGCGCGCGGGCGACACGAATGCTGCCACCGGAGGTGTCGAGGTTCACTTTGCCGGCGCCGCCGGTCACGCTGATTGAGCCGCCTGAGGTATCGGCTTTGAGGTCGCCGTTGATGGCACCGTTAACGATGATCTTCCCGCCGGCCGTATCGAGGTCGAGAGAGACGCCGGCCGGGACGGTGAGCTCGGTCTTGAATTTCACGTTATCGCGCATGCGCCAGGATTTCAGCCAACCGCTGGATTTGGGGGCGCGAATCGTAAGGTTCACGGTGTGGTCGCGGTAGTCCGTGAGGAAGTCGAAAGCGGCGAGCAACTTATCGGCTTCGGCTTCGGAATCGACGTCGACGGTTTGGCGGACATGGAGGGAAACCTCGTCACCCGGGGTTACCTCGACGGTGATCGAGCCGCGGGGCACGTGGACGATGACCTTGTCACCGTCGGCGACCGTGTAGGTGCGAGTGAGGTTTCGTTCGATATCGGCGCGGGCCGAGAGCGCGAGAACGGGGATAAAAACGGCGAGGCGGAGCAGGGAGTGCATACGGGGAAAACCCGGGGCGAAGGGAGAAAGTTACAGGCTTTTCTCCTCGCGGCGCTTTTTTTGAGCCGCCCGTTTCGGCGCCGCTCGACTAGAGGGGAGGCGGGAGCGCCTTTTCGGTCCGGATATCTTCGATGAGGGTGGAAAAAGGGAGCTCGATATGCACGTGCCAGAAAGGCCCGCGATTCACGCGATAGCTCCATGTGCCGTCGAGTTGCTGCACGCGGAGGCCGATGTTGCGCAGGCCGTTGCCCGGGCGCAGAGGATCGGGCGGGGTGAAGCCGTCGTTCTCCCAATCGATCACGAGGAAACCGCCGCGGCGTTTAAAGGAGAGCTTGGTGCGGGTGGGGCGGGCATGGCGCGAGGCATTGCTGACCAACTCCCGCGCAATGTAGTAGGCGTGGCGCTGATGGTTGCGCTCGATGCCGTCCAAGACGCCGTCCTCGATCTCGAGTTCGGCACCCTTGCGCGAAACGGAGAGCATGTAGCGTTCGAGGCGTTGAAGCGCGTTTTCGAGATCCTCGTCCTGCAGGTCCTGGGGTTCGAGATCGAGGAGCAGATTCCGTAGGTCGGAGGTGCAGCCGGAGAGCAGTTGACGGATCTCTTGGAGCTGTGTGCCAGTGGGGTTTTGCCCGGAACTCAGGCTGGCTTCCAATCCGCTGATGCGCAGTCCGGCGGCGTAAAGCGATTGCAAGGGGCCGTCGTGCAAATCCGACGCGAGTTGCAGGCGCAGGGCGGTGTTGCTCTCGCGCTCGAGTTGCACGGCTTCCGGCGAGGTCTGGGTGAAGCGGCGCGAAATCTCGTCCCGCAACATGCGGCCTTGGCGAAATTGCGAGGAGAGCAGGCGGGCGATTTCGCCGAACTCATTTTTGGCGCCGATCAGGTCGAGCAGATGGGTCGGGTTGCCGGATTCAAGGCTGCGCGTGATGCGACCCAGAGGACCGAGCATCGTGACGCTGATGAACGCGGCCACTATGGCGAATGCGACGACGAAGACGGTGCCGGCGATCAGAAGCTGATTACCGACCCGGGTTTGCAGACGATCAATATCGCTGCCGTCGAACCGGCCGATGACTGTGGCCACGTGCTTGTCCCCCAAGCCGAGAATAGGGTGGGCAAACTGGTAGGGCGAGTCGTCTGCGCTGGTCTTGGCGACCGGGGTCCCGGCAAGGCGGATGGAAAGACGGGATTGCGACAAGGCGGACAGGCGGGCCCGCCATGTTTCGTCCCAGCGTTTGCCGAGCAACAGGTAGCCTTGGACCGGCGTTTCGTGGCGCCAAAAATTCGGATCCTGAATCGCGGCGCCAAAGATCTGCCACAGTTGGCCGTTGATCTCGGTGAAAAAATCGAAGGTGTAATTGCTGCTCAGGATCGCGCGCAAATCACCCGCGTCTCGAAACGGCGGCGGCGGCCGGCGAGAGTCGATATCGATGGAGTGGACGATTTCCAGCTCGGGTGAAAAGACCCACAGAGCCTCGCCGCCGTTGGGAATTCCGATCATCGTGTCGATATTATCGGAGGCCCATTCCGGGGTCGGGTGCGCCATAAATTCGACCATGTCGTCCCACCACGAGTAACTGCCAACCAGCCCTTGGACGGCGGTGCCTTGCAGGTGCAGCGCGCCTTCGAAGAATTCGGCATGCGCGACCTGACGGGTTTCCACGAGTTTCATCGTGGTGGCCTGCGAATGTCGCCACAGCACGCCGATGACCAGCGCAACGGCGGCGAAGATCGCGAGCAGAAGAAGGGTCAGGCGAGAAATGAGAGACATAGCTGGCTGACGAGCGTCGTCGGTGGGGCGCCGATCTCGCGACAGCGATCACGAACGTTAACGCTTGGGAGTCAATGCCCAGTCGCCCGCCGCGAGACTAGTTGCGTGAGGTTCGAGGCGGGCTGCCGCCTGGCCGCTGCCGTGAGGCATGCGGTCGATACAGGTTCTTTTGGCGATCTTGGTTGGCGGCTTTGGCGAACCAAGGCACCCGCTTGAGCCAGAGACGAAAGGCATGCCAGTGAATCAGGATGATCACGCGGAGGGTCAGCAACGGATACTTCACGAGATACCACGCGAGGCGGGCATCGGTGAGGGCGCGAACCGGGCCGGCCAAGGTGCTCGTCAAGGTGCGCTGGTCGTGCGCGTAGTCATCGATCTGCACCGAGAGGCGTCGTCCCGGGACGCGCAGTTGAAAGTCGAATGCCAGATCCACGTCCGAAAAAGGGGAGACGTAAAAGTGCTTCGGCACGCGTAGGTGGAAACGGCCGGGGTGGCCTTCGACCGGCGCGAAATCAGCCGGGCCGAGCACGAAGGGTTTCATTTCCCGGAACGTGTTGGTGACTTCGGGGATGGCCGCGACCGGTTGGCCGATGGCGTCGAAGATGAAGTAAAACGAGACCGGGTTGAACAGATAGCCGAGCATGCGCGGCAAGGTGATCAACTCGACCCGGGGGCGCGGTCCGGCGTCGATCCCGCGGGTCGAGAGCAGGGCGAGCACCCGTTCTTTCAGGCGCGGTGAATCGTATCCGGTTGGTCGTGACGCCGGGGGAGCGTCGGGGCCGTCGGCGTTGTGCCGAATTTCCCCGAGAGGGAGAAAGTCGCGTTCGCGGAAGCTGAAAATATTGGGACGGTTGACCGAAAACAGCCGCAGGCGTTGATGCACTGCGTCGAGTTCGTCCAGATCGAGCGCGAGCATGAACAGCCGATAGACGAAGCGATGGGCCCGCGGCTGGAAGCGCGCGTGCATCACCTGGCATTCGTAGATTCGGGAGTTCACGGGAGGCGGTCGGATGCTAGGCGGACCACGGATCGCGGCCGAGGAGCAATGCGCTGAGTTGGACGGCGCTCATGAACGCGTCTTCGTGGAAACCGTAGCGGAAATAGCTGCCGGCGAAAAACGTGTTGGTCGTGCCCCGGGCGGCGGCGTTGAGCGCGGGGAGTTCGGCTTGGGCGGCGGTGGCGCCGAGACTGAAGAGCGGGTGGCTGTAGTTGATCGTTTTGACGACCTTTTCGGGGGCGATCTGGTCGGGGCGATTGATCGAGACGAAGTAATTTTCGCGATCACTCACGCCCTGCAATTCGTTCATCCAATAGTGCGTGGCGGGTTCGATCCGGCCGTCTTCGCCGCGCAGGAGTTGGTAGTTCCAGCTCGACCAGGCGCGGCGGGTTTTGGGCATGACCGCAGTGTCGGTGTGCAGGGTCGCCACGTTTTTTTGATAGGCGAATTCGCCGAGCAGGCGGACTTCGTCGGCGGTTGGATTGACGAGGAGTCGGAGCGCCTGATCGCCGTGCGTGGCGACGACCACCTGATCAAAATTTTTCGCGACGCCGTTGGCCGTCATGACGGTGACGCCCCGCGGCGTGCGCACGAGGTGGGTCGCTTGGTCGCCGAGGTGGATGCGATCTCGCCAGGGGGCGGTAAGACGCTTGGCGTATTCGCGGCTGCCGCCGTCGACGGTCAGCCACGGGTGCTGCGTATGCAGCCCGAGGAAACCGTGGTTGTGAAAAAAACGCAGCAGCGAGGCGGCGGGAAAGGTGAGCATGAGCGCGGGCGGCGTGCTCCACACGGCCGAACTCATGGGGACGAGGTAGAGGTTGAAGAAGTCTTCGCCGTAGCCGCGTCGGCGCACATAGTCGCCGAGGGATTCGGTGGCGGTTTGAGGATCATCGAGCGCAGCGATGGCCTCCTTGTTGAAGCGGTTGACTGCCCGCAGCATTTTCAAAAAGCGGAGGTTGAAGAGGTTTTTGCGCTGGGCGAAAAGGAGGTTCAGCGAGGTGCCGCACCACTCCAGACCGCTGGTATCGTCGCGCACGGCGAAGGACATGGTGGTCGGTTTGACCGGCACCTTCAGCTCGTCGAACAGACGACAGAGCAGGGGGTAGGTGACGCGATTGAAGACCATGAATCCGGTGTCGATCGGCAGGCCGCGGCCGGTGCCGGGTTCGGTCGCTTCGACGGTGTTGGTGTGACCCCCAACGTAGTCGGCCTGCTCGAAAATCGTGAGGTCGTGGTGACGGTGGAGAAAGTGGGCGCAGCCCATGCCGGCAATGCCGGTGCCAATGATCGCGATGCGGGACATAAGATTCGTCAGGGAAACGTGTGGCGGGGCTGGGTGGATGCGAGCCGAAGCCATGACGCGGCGGGCAGACACGAAAAAGGCGAGGTCGTGCGACCTCGCCTTTTAACAAACAATGCGTGGAGCCGGAGTCTCAGGCTTGGTTGTCGGTGGGCGGTGGGGTGTCGCGCACGGCAGGTTTTTGCTGCGTGCCGTCGAGCTCGTGCGCGAGTTCGGTCACGTCCTTGTGGACGGCGGGACCTTCCGCTTTTTTAGGGAGATCGGCCTGGGCGGCATTGACGGTCGCCACGGCCAAGGCGGCGGCGGTCGGCAACACGCGTTTCAGGGAAGAATACTCCGGGTGGACATGGGCGGCGCGCTCGGCGGCGGCGACGGACTTGTGGTGATCGGCGCGAGAGCCCTCGTCGAGGACGGTCTGCGGCACACCTTTGAAGCCCCAGATGAAGCCGGTCCATGAGAGAAATTTCAGCCCGTAATAGGTCGGGTCGATCTCCCACCAGTAGAAGCCGTTGCGCGTGGCACTTTGGTAACGATGGTGGTTGTTGTGCCAACCTTCACCGAGACAGATGATCGCCAGGATGAAGCTGTTGCGGGAGTCGTCGGTCGTGTTGTAGCGGCGCTTACCCATGAGGTGGGCCATCGAATTGATGCAGGCAGTGCCGTGGAACAGGAAGGTCGTGCTCACGAAAAAGCCCCAGACGAGCATTTGAAGGCCGTTGGTGCCGAGACTGGGGGCAAAGTGCTCCAAGCCGGCGCCGAGACCAAACATTGAGGCCGCAAAAAGGATCGGCACGACCAAGTCGAAGCGATTGAGCCAGACGAGTTCGGGGAACTTGGCCAAATCGCGCACTTTTGTGTAATCGGTGGGGAAGTTCCGGCGGCTGGTAATCCAACCGATATGGGACCAAAGGAAGCCGTGCACGTGCGGGGAGTGGGCATCCTCTTCCTCGTCGCTATGCTGGTGATGGTGACGGTGGTGATACGCCCACCAAAGCGAGCCGCGTTGCACGGTGGTGCCTGCCCAGACCGCCAATAGAAATTGACCGAAGCGGCTGGTGCTGTAAGTCTTGTGGGAGAAGTAGCGGTGATGGATGCCCGTCACCGCGAACATGCGGATGAAATAGAGGAAGACGGCCGCCCAAACCGCGAAGGCGCTGGCACCGGTCCAGATGATGCCGAGGCAGCCGAGGTGGAGGACAACAAAGGGCATGACGCGCACCCAGTCGACCTTGTCGGGTTCTTGGCGCATTTTCTCGGCGCCTTCGGGACAGTAGTCGGAATCCACCCATTGAACGAGGGCGGTCGCCGCGCGGCGGTAGAAGGGAACTTTGGAATCAGACACAGGCAAATTGGGTTCGATAGTTACAGCGAGGGAACTGCCGCCTTGGATGCACTGCAAGCCGGGTTTGTTCAGAATAAGTGCTTAGGTTTCGGGGGTGACTGGTGGGGCAAGGGGTTAGATTTTTGTAAAGTATCGGCTCGGGGGGGGCGATATTGAGAGGGAGTTGCCGGATCGTGCTGCGGCGGGACTTGCTTCCCAATGAGGTGATCGCCATGGGTGTCACGCGCATGCGAGCTGAAACAGCCTCTTCAGGTGACTTTCCGCCGGTCAAGAAACGGGAGATTTTTGGGTGGTGCTGCTTCGACTTCGCGAACTCGGCCTTCACGACGATCATCATCACCGTGGTCTACGCCCGCTATTTTGCAGCGGTGGTGGCAGAGGGAGACGCGCGCACGGCGGGCTGGTGGGGCACGACGCTGAGCCTTTCGCAGGCGGTGGTGCTGTTGGGATCGCCGCTGGTCGGGGCGATTGCCGACGTGACCGCGAAAAAGAAGCTTTTCCTGATGCTCAGCGCGATGGCGTGTTCGATTGCCACCGTGGCATTGATGGGCGCGGGGCCGGGCGATGTGGTCCTGGCGCTGGTGATCGTCGGGGGGGCAAATGTGGCCTTCGCTTTGAGCGAGAACATTTGCGCGGCTTTTTTACCGGAGATCAGCACGCCGAAGAATGTGGGACGCATTTCCGGTTATGGGTGGTCGTTCGGGTATTTTGGCGGCTTGTTGAGTCTGGTTTTGGCGTTGGTGGTGATTCGTAGCGGCGAGGGGCGGGTGCCGTGGACGTTTCTCATGACAGGGCTCTTTTTTTTCGTAGCATCCCTGCCGACGCTTTTGTTGCTGAAGGAGCGAGCGGTGCCGCGGGTGCGACGACCGGGCGAAACCTATCCGCGGCTGGCATGGGGGCAATTGGTGCAGATGCGACGGGATCTGCCGCAGCATCGCACCTTGGCGATTTTTTTCGGAGCGATGACCCTCTTTGTGAGTGGTTTGATGGCGGTGGTGGGTTTTGCGGCGCTCTACGCGGGAGAGGTGATCGGGATGTCGCAGGACGAGGTGATCGTTCTCTTTGCGCTTTTGCAGTTGGCCGGGGTCGCGGGGGCATTTGGATTTGGGTTTCTCCAAGACCGGGTGGGGCCGAAGCTGACCCTCATTCTTGCGTTGGTCTTGTGGGTGGTCGTGTGCGGCTGGGCGGCGGCCAGTCAGACCAAGACCGAATTCTACATCATCGGAGGTCTGGCGGGCATTGCGCTGGGCTCACTGCAATCCGCCAGTCGGGCCGTGGTCTCGACGCTCACGCCACCGGGCCGAGCGGGTGAATTTTTCGGGTATTGGGGTTTTTTCGGGAAGTTGGCCGGCGTGATCGGCCCGCTCGTGTTTGGCTGGATGGCGACCGCAGTAGGCTATCGCGTGGCAATTTTGACCAACGGGGGGTTCTTTTTGGCCGGGCTGCTGGTGCTGCTGACGATTTCTCTGCGACCTGCGGCTGCGGACTCGGATAAGTTGGCGTCATCGTAACCTGTTTATCATCAGCGGACGAGAACGGGCGTAGGAAGGCGAACGCGCTCGGCGAGAGTTTACCAACGTCACAGCAAAGTGAATTTGACTGTCAGCGGTGGCATAGGAGTTGCAGTTGGCCGTTTGCAGTCTGAACTGCACTTGCTTTCGAAGAACCCTCAAAATCGTTCTTTGATCTTGGGTTGGTAACTGGGCGCTCCGCCAGTTTCCCCGAGGCTTCTCACTTTGGACCCCTTCAGCTTCACGAGTTTCGTTGAAGGGCTCCGCTCGATTCGTGGGTCGGGTTTTTGATCTGATCCACGTTGGCGTTCGCCTGACTGTGCCGCATTTCGCGGGAGGTCGGTGGACGTTTCTTAACCGTAAGGAAACCAAAACTCTCCGCCTAATCCGCGGGGTTTATTAAAAATGAAAGCAGTCAAGAAACTCGTATCAATGCTCAGCTTGGGCGCCCTTCTCGCCACCGCCGTTATGGCCGGTTCGATGGAGGAGTCCTACCTGTCCACCGCCAAGGTTGGCGCCGGCGTGCCGGTTCCCGTCTCGGTGGTTGCGCCGGATAACTACGGTGTGAGCGCGGGCTCCAAAACTTATCTGACCTTCACGGTTGATGAGCAAGGGGTGCCGCAGGACATCGCGGTGAAGTCGACCAACAGCGACACGCTGGCGGCCAACGCCGTCAAGGCGGTGGCCCAATGGCGCTTTACTCCGGTCTCGGTCGACGGCAAGGCCGTGGCGACAAAAGTCACGCTCCCGATCGTCGCTCGTAACGCGGAACTTCAAGGCGTGCGTTTCGCCTCCAACTAAGTTCCGAGTTCGGATCGCTGAGCTAGATCATTAAACCAGCAAACAAACAGGCCGCCTCCCGTTTTTCGGGAGGCGGCCTTCTTTATTTTTGGGCCCCGGCACCGCGGTTCGGGTTGGGCGCGGAGCGTGCCTTAGCCAAGCATGTCGGCGACCGCCGCCCGCTCATCGGTGAGCTCTTTGTTCGTCGCGGCGATCTTGGACTGGGCGAACGCGTCCATGGCTTTGCCTTCGATGACTTCGTAACTGCCCGGAGTGGTGGTGCGGACGGGCATGCCGGCCCAGACATTGGCGTCGAAACCGTAACGGCCTTCGCTCTTCACGGCGACCGAGTGGATCGCACCCGGGGTCATGAGATCATGCACGTGGTCAACGAGGGCGTTGGCGGCCGAGGCGGCGGAGGACGAACCACGGGCGGCGATGATCGCGGCCCCGCGTTTGCCGACGGTTTCGCAGAACGGGCCTTGGAGCCAGGCGGCGTCGTTGATGACGTCGACGGCGGGCTTACCGCCGATGGTGGCTTGGGCAAAGGCCGGAAACATCGACGGGCTGTGGTTACCGTAGATGAAGATATCCTTGACCGTGGTGAGGTCGACGCCGGCCTTCTTGGCGAGCTGGGCCTGGGCGCGATTTTGGTCGAGGCGCACCATGGCGGTGAAGCGATCCGGGGTGAGGCGTTTGGCTTTCGACGCGGCGATCATGCAGTTGGTGTTGGCGGGGTTGCCGACCACGGCGACGCGTGCGTCTTCGGCGGCAACCGCATCGATGATCTCACCTTGGGTCGTGAAGATCTTGCCGTTATCCTTCAAGAGATCGGCGCGTTCCATGCCGGGACCGCGGGGTTTGGCGCCGACGAGCAGCGACCAGTTGGCGTCTTTGAAACCGATTTTGGGATCATCAGTGAGCACCATGCCCTTGAGCAGCGGGAAGGCGCAGTCGTCGAGTTCCATCGCGACGCCTTCGAGCGCTTTCATGGCTTTCTCGAAAGGCACTTCGATGAGCTGCAGGATGACCGGCTGCTCGGGGCCGAACATCGCGCCAGAGGCGATGCGGAACAACAGGGAGTAGGAGATTTGACCGGCAGCACCGGTGACCGCGACACGGATGGGAGATTTCATAAGAAGAGGAGGGAAGTTAAGCATACGCGGCGGACTCGCGACACGCACCAATTGCAATTTTCTGCGCGTGAAATCGTCATCCGGCGGTTTTTGCTGCGATGAGCCGGCGGCCATGGACGCTTCCGGAAATTTGTGCGCCTGCGTGATGGCGCTGCGCCGGCCGGGTTTTGATCCCGCGTGACGGGAATGTGATCTGTCGCAGAGAGGTGAGAACTGATCGGGGATTTCGCGGTCGGTGTGGGGTTTATGCAGCACAACTCTGATTTCGTTCCTTTCAGCCGATGAAAATCCGTCACCTAAAACGTTACCGCGAACTGGTTGGTCTTTTGTGGAAATACGGTCGCGCGGATCTCGTGCGACACATGGACGATTCGTTCGTGCCCGAGGACGCGACGGTGGCGGAAGGGGCGGCCTCGCCGGAGCAGTTGACCGACGACCTCGAAGCGATGGGACCGACTTACATCAAGCTTGGCCAAGTCTTGGCTGGTCGCCCCGATTTGTTGCCGCCGCCCTACGTCGCGGCGTTGGCCCGATTGCAGGACCGGGTGAAGCCGTTCGCATTCGAGAAGGTGCAGGAGGTGATCGAGTCGGAGCTCGGGGTGCGACTGTCGAAAGCCTTTGAGTCGTTCGATCCCGAGCCTTTGGCGGCGGCCTCGCTCGGGCAGGTCCACGCGGCGACATTGCGCGATGGCCGGGCCGTGGTGGTGAAGGTGCAACGGCCGGGCATCCGCGAGCGGATCGCCGAGGACTTTGAGATCTTGGGAGACATTACCGCTTTTCTGGACAACCACACCGATGTCGGAAAACGCTACCGGTTTGAGTCGGTGCTGGAAGAGTTTCGGCAGACGATCAAACGCGAGCTGAACTACGAGGCGGAGGCGCAAAATCTGCGCGTAGTGGGCACGAACTTACACGAGTTTCCCCGCATCTATGTGCCGCAGCCCATTTCAGATTACTGCTCCCGCGCGGTGCTTACGATGGAGCGCGTCGAGGGCACCAAGATCACTGAACTCGGCCCGCTCGCGGTGCTGGAGTTGGATGCCGAGCCGCTGGTGGACGAGCTGTTCCGCTGCTACCTGAAACAGGTGTTGGTGGACGGATTGTTTCACGCGGATCCGCATCCGGGTAACATCTTCATCACGCGCGACGGCAAGATCGCGCTGCTGGACTTGGGCATGGTCGGCTACGTCTCGCCGGGGATGCAGGCCAACCTGTTGAAGATCCTGATGGCGGTGAGCGAAGGGCGGGGGGAGGACGCCGCCGACACCGTGATCCGGATGAGCGACAAACTGGCCGGCTATGATCCTTCGGAATTCCGTCGGCAGGTGAGCAAGCTGGTGGCGCGCCGCCACGACCAGGATCTGGCGGATATGAACGTCGGCAAATCGCTGCTGGATTTGAGCAACCTGGCGCGTGATTCCGGGCTCTTTGTGCCGAGCGATTTGACGGTCTTGGGCAAGGCCCTCCTGCAGTTGGATGAAGTCGGTCGGACGCTTGAACCGACCTTCGATCCCACTGCGTCAATTCGCCGCAATGTGGAGTCGCTGCTGGGCGAGCGCATGAAGCGCGACATGGCGAAAGGCAGTGTCTTCCGCACTTTGCTCGACACGAAGGAATTCGTCAGCGAGCTGCCGTCGCGTCTCAACCGTATCATGGATGTGGTGACAAATTCCGAACTCGAGGTGAAGGTGAAGGCGCTTGATGCGCACACGGTGCTCGACGGGATGCAGAATATCGCCAACCGCCTCACGATGGGCATGGTGCTGGCGGCATTGATCGTCGGCGCGTCACTGATGATGAAGATCGAGACGAGCTTCCGCCTGTTCGGCTACCCCGGCTTGGCGATCCTCTGTTTCCTGGGTGCGGCCGCCGGCGGATTTTACCTCGTGATCAGTATCTTCGTGAAGGACTACAAGAACCGGCGCGACGCGGAGTAGCGTGTCGTGCGCGCCGCCCCGCGGTCAGGCGAAACGCGGTGCGAGCGCGGCGTGCAATTCGCGGATGAGTTTTTCGGTCGTCGGCCAGTCGATACACCCGTCGGTGATGCTCACGCCGTAACGCAGCGTTTCCTTGGGTTGCGGGAAGGGCTGGTTGCCGGCTTCGAGATTGCTCTCGACCATGGCCCCCATGATCGAGCGGTTGCCCGCCGAGATTTGGGCGATGAGCGCGTTCATGACTTCCGGTTGGAGCTCGGGCTTTTTGTGCGAATTGTCATGCGAGCAATCGACGAGGATTGACGGGAGCAACTTCGCCTTGGCGAGTTGGGTTTCCGTGTCGGCGATTGAGGCTTCGTCGTAGTTCGGGCCCTTGGCACCGCCGCGCAGGACGATATGGCAGTTGGGGTTGCCGCGGGTGACGATGACAGAGGCGGCGCCATCCAGATTGACGCCGAGAAAGGTCTGCGGTTGGGCGGCGGCCTGGATGGCATTCAGGGCGGCCTTAAGGGTGCCGTCGGTGCCGTTTTTGAAGCCGAGGGGCATGGACAGGCCGGACGCCATTTGCCGGTGGGTTTGTGATTCGGTGGTGCGGGCGCCGATGGCCGACCAGCAGACGAGATCCGCGATGTATTGCGGCGTGATCGGGTCGAGCAGCTCGGTGGCGGTGGGCAAGCCGAGATCGAGCACCTCCCGCAAGAATGTGCGGGCGAGGCGCAGGCCGGCGGCGATGTCGTGCGAACCATCAAGATGCGGATCCATCACAAGGCCCTTCCAGCCGACCGTCGTGCGCGGTTTTTCAAAGTAGACGCGCATAACGATCATGATGCGGTCGGACACCTCGGCGGCGAGGGCGGCCAGGCGGCGGGCATACTCCAAACCGGCATCGACGTCGTGGACCGAGCAGGGGCCGATGATCAGCAGAAAGCGGCGCTCAGACGTGAAGATCAGGCGGTGGATTTCTTCGCGGGATTGGGTGACGAAGGCGCCTTGCGAATCGGTTTTGGGAAGCTCGGCGAGAAGAGCGGCCGGCGAGGGCAGGGCGCGGGTTTCGACGACGTTGATGTCGGACGTGCGTTGCATGAACCGGCCACCTTGGCAAAAACGAGGCGCCGGGGGCAAGCCTGCGTGGAGGAAGGCTGCGCAGGGCGATTTACCGCGGGAAAGGGCGATGCCGGGGCAATCAATCCGCCGTGCTCAAGCTTTGCCGCTTGCGATGTCTGCCGCCGGAAAAGAAGTTGGCCGGTCGCCTACCCCTAAGCGACCGGCCATTTGCTTTCTTAGTTACCCCAAAACTCCCGCTAAGCGGGAGAAGTGAAAAGTGATGATTTGATAAGTAGGGTTGCGGGTATCGTCGTCAATGCTAAGTTGTCAAAATCTATCACAAAATAGGATAAGTGATTGCTGTTTGGATGAATAAAAATATTAAAAAACTTTGCATTTTGGAGGGTGGCGCATCGTTTCAGCCTAAGGCGTGGCTGCGCGTGACCGGCGAGGATGCGCTCTCGTTTCTCCAAGGGCAGTTTACGCAGGAGCTGCGCGAGGGAAAATCGCCGGCGGTGAATTATGGCTGGTGGCTGAACCAGAAAGGAAAAGTGTTGGCCGACAGTTGGGTGCTGCGGGTGTCGGCGAACGAGTGCTGGATTTGGAGTGCCTTTAGTCCAGCGGCCACAATTCAGGCGCGGTTGGAGGCGTTTATCATCGCGGATGATGTGGTGATCGAGGATCTGACCGAAGAGTTTGGTGGCCTGGTGCTGGCGGGGACCGAGGGACGGGCTCGGATTGAGGCGGCGGGGATCGACGCGCCGGCTGCGGGTGCGTGGAGCGGGGGCCCGTCGACCGGATGGGTTTTTCGAACCGAGCGCGGAGCGCCGGATACCTGGGAATGGGTTTTCTCGTCTTCCGGGCCCAATGCGGAGGCCGGGATGCCGCGTTTCGACGCCATGGATTTGGAACGAGCGCGTATCGCGGCCGGAGTGCCGTGCGTCCCCGAGGACATCGGCCCGGAAGATTTGCCGAACGAGGGGGGCCGCGAAGCGCAGGCGATCTCTTACACGAAGGGCTGCTATTTGGGGCAAGAGGTCGTGGCACGATTGAAGTCTCTCGGGCGGGCGCGACGGCGTTTGGTGGCGGTGGCTGGTAAAGGCGCGCGGCCGCCGGATGCGGATCGGGCCCTGATGTTGGACGGCCAGGTGGTGGGGGAGTTGCGTTCGCGGATAGCAGTCGGGGACGCATGGATCGGTTTTGCCATGATCAAATCGGTGTTGGCGGAGGGGGGAGATTTCGCTGGCGTGCAGGACGAATCCGGTTCGCCCGTGTGGCAGCGGGAGCTTGGCTAGGCTCAAACCCCAATGGACGAACGAACTCAGTTGGTGACGTTGTGCCGGCGCCTAGGGGCTCAATCAGACGGGGCCGAAACGATGGCCGATCAATTGATCAAGCGCTGTGATCAACTCGTGCGCACCCGTGGCATCACGCGCACGGCGGCCATGGAGTATCTGCTTACTCTGTTGGTGAAAGGGTCGCAGGGGGAAGCTCCGCCGGGATTTGAGGGTTTCGCCACGCCACCGCCAAATCCTTCGTCGGACGGTGCCAGCGAAACCCGTTGACGGCCCCCGTTGCGACTCGGCAACACTGAGCGTTTATGCAGAGCCAACTCACCGCACTTTTTACCAAGGTTTATGGCCGGCCACCGGAAATCATCACCCGCGCGCCGGGGCGGATCGAGTTCATCGGCAACCACACCGACTACAATGGCGGCACGGTGTTGGGCGCGGCGGTTGATCGCGGGGTCTGGGTGGCGTTGGCGCGGCGCGCTGATGGGCAGCGGCGTTTCTACAGTGAAGTCTTGCCGCAGATCATCACGTTGACCGGCGAACCCGAGCGCGTCTCGGGCGCGCACAGTTGGGTGAATTATCCGCTCGGGGTGCTCGCGGCGTTGCCCAAATTCGAGCACACTGTGCCCGACGGGTTCGACTACGCAGCGATGTCGGATTTGCCGAGTGGTGCCGGTCTGAGCAGCAGTGCGGCCATCGAGCTGGCGTCGGCGTTGGCGTTTCTCGCAGCAACCCATGAAACCGCCGATCGCGAGACGGTGGTGAAGATTGGCCGCCATGCGGAAAACCACTTTGTCGGCGTGCCGTGCGGAATTCTTGACCAAGGCGTTTCGGGCTTTGGCGAGAAGGACAAGCTCGTCTTCATCGATTGCCAGGGCCCGACATTTTCCACCGTGCCGATGCCGTCCGACGGGCATTTTTGGATCTTTAACACCCATACCAAGCACGCATTGGTCGACGGACTTTACGAAGCGCGTCATCGCGAGTGCATGGAAGCGGCCGAAATCCTCGGCGTGGATCTTTTGGTGCAGGCGACCTCCGGCGCTCTGGAAGCCGAGCGGGCGCAGATGAGCGACGTCGTGTATCGACGCGCCAAGCACATCATCGAGGAAATCGCGCGCGTGGAGCAGGCGCAGGCGGCTTTGGCGGCCGGCAATCTTACGGCGGTCGGGGCGGCGTTGACAGCGTCGCATCGCAGTTCGCAACACCTGTTTGAGAACAGCACGGCGGAGCTGAATTTCTTGGTCGATACCTTGGTGGGCACGAAGGGGGTTTACGGCGCGCGTCTGACCGGCGGCGGTTTTGGCGGCGCGGTGATGGCGTTGACCGGCCCCGACTTCGAGGCGGGAGCGGCGACGGTTTCGGCTCGCTACGCGGAAAAATACGGCGCGCCGCCCGATGTCTTGCACATGCAGACCGGGCCGGGAGCCGAGGTCATCACGGGTTGACACGCCGGCGAGCGTCGTGCTCAGAAGAGCGCGACAACGCTACCCAAGTAGGCGTCGAACCACCGGTCGCCGCCGAGAAAGTAAATCGCGCCCGCGATGGCGAGCATCGGGCCGAAAGGCACTTGGGCGCCGAACGCGAGGTCTGTCGGTTCGCCTTCGGCGGTTTCGGCGCGCGGGGCGACGGCGGTCTTTCGTCCGAAGAGCTTTTGGAGCAGCAGTGCGATGATGAACCAGACCGTGCCGACGATGGCGCCGCCGAAGACGCTGAACGTGGCCCCTTGCCAGCCGCAGAATGCGCCGATCATACCGACAAACTTCACGTCGCCAAACCCCATGGCCTCTTTGCGGAGCACGGCCTCGGCGACGAGCGCGATCCACAGCACGAGGCCGGAACCGATCAGCAGGCCCTGCAGTCCTGTCATGCCAGAGCGAATACTCGCGAGCAGGAAAACGTCCGAGGTCTGGCCATGCAGCGATGGCACGACAAACGACAAGACGACGCCCAGCACGCCGGCCCCGATCGTGAAAATATCGGGGATGATCATGTGGTCCAAATCGATAAAGGTGGAACACACCAGCACCGAAACAAAGACCATGCCGACGATGGCCTTACCGGCGGGAAAGAGCAGCCAGCAGGCGAGGAACAATCCGGCGGTGAGCAGTTCGATCGCGGGATAGCGAAACGAGTAGGGCCGGCCGCAGCAGCGGGCTCGTCCGCGCAGGATGAACCACGACAGCACAGGCAGATTGTCGAACCACTTGATGGGTTGCCCGCACGCGCAATGCGAACCCGGGTGCACGATCGATTGGTTGGCCGGCAGCCGGTAGATGACGACGTTGAGGAAGCTCCCTACGATCGCGCCATAGAGGGCTGCGCCGAGGGGGAAGAACCAGGGAAACGCGTCGGCGAAAGCGGCGTAATCGAAACTCATGCGCGGGGTGATTGCGGCGCGAGGCGGAGAGCTTGTCAACGCGCCCAGTTGACGACGGCCCAAAGGGGGGATCCGTTGGGGGATGTCGTTAATACCCCGGATTTCCGAACGTGGCAGTTGGTTTTGGCCGGGCGTCGTATTGGCGCTGTCGGTGACGGGGTGTCAGACCGGCGGCGGTGCGGGAGATACGGCGCAGCCCCTGCCCCTGGTCGATCACGTGGAATTGGCGCGTTTCATGGGTGACTGGTATGTGATCGCGAACCTGCCGACCTTCATCGAAAAGGGCGCGCATAACGCGGTGGAACGTTATGCGTGGAATGCGGATGGGACGATCGCGACGACGTTTACATTCAACCAAGACGCGTTTGATGGTCCCCGGAAAGACTACCACCCGAAAGGCTTCGTGCGGGAGGGCACCGGTAACGCGAAGTGGGGCATGCAGTTGCTTTGGCCGTTCAAGGCGGACTACCTGATCATCCATCTCGACGACGATTACGGCACCACGATCATCGGCGTGCCGGACCGAAAATACGTGTGGATCATGGCGCGCGAGCCGGAGATTCCGGGGGCGAAGTATGAGGCCTTGGTGGATTTCCTGCGGTCCGTCGGCTACGACGTGAGCCAACTCGAGAAAGTGCCGCAACGCTGGCCCGGCCGCGCGGGCAACTAGCTAGAGAGCCGCGAGGGCGGCGGAGCGCATGGCTTCCACCGGCACCGTCGTGCCGCTCCAGATCTCCAAGGCGCGCACGCCCTGGTGCACGAGCATCGGGAGACCGTTGGCGTGCGGCAGCTGCAGCGCATCGGCGCGGGCCAGGAGGGGAGTCCGGGGCGGATTGTAAATCATGTCATACACGCCGGCGGGCCGTGGAATCGCACCGAGATCAATCGGGGCCGGATCGTCGGGCTTGAGACCGACGCTCGTGGCATTGACGAGGAGGGCGCCTGCGGGCAACTCAACCGGCGGTTGGGCGGGATCGAAACCGTGCACGGGAATCGCGCCGGCGACGGGCGCGAGTGCGGTGATGAGCGCGTCGAGATTGGAGCGCGTGCGATTGGCAATCCACAGGCTGCGGCAGCCGCGTTGCAGGCATTCCACGGCGGCGCCGCGCGCGGCTCCCCCGGCGCCGAGGAGCACGACGTCGGTGCCGGGGAGCGACTGTTGCAGTGCTTCGGAAACCGCGGTCGCGAGGCCGTAGCCGTCGGTATTGAACCCTTCCCAACCGTCGGGGGTGCGGCGCAACGTGTTGACGGCGCCGATGGGGTGGGCGGCCGGGTCGATGCGCTCCACTTCACCGCAGGCGAGCACCTTGTGCGGCACCGTGAGATTGAGACCGTAAAAACCGGCGGCGTGGAGCCGGCGCAACGCGGTGGGCAACGCGGCGGGCGGCACGTCGAACCGGACGTAACGCCATTTCGAATACTGCGGATCCGCCTGCGCCATCACCGCCAGGGCGGCCTGATGCATCGCCGGGCTGATCGAGTGCTTGATCGGGTGACCGAGCACGGCGAGCGCGGTGCCGGCAAAGTGCCAATCGTCGAGATCGGCCAAGGTGAGAACGGGCGCGGGGGAAGGGGGCTGCGGAGTTTCGATGGTGGATTCAGGCTCACGAAGGCCGCTACCGCCAAATCAAAAATTGTCGCGAGCTAAGCCGTGTTGCGGGCGTAGGTGGATTCGAATTCGTTCACGAAGCTCGTAAACAAGTCGGCGTGGTTCGTGTCGCCCGCTTCAGCGTAGTGGTTGGCCAGATTGCGGCAGGCGCGGCAGAGGACTTCGCGCACGGAGGTCGGCGCGAGATCGCTGATCGACGGCGCGAGTTTGTGGTTCTTCAGAAAAAGGAAAACCTCTTCCGGGGAGCGGAAATAACCACCGTCGAAGGCATCGATGAAAAACGGACTGTCGTCCATGAAACACCCGACCATAAAGTGGCCGGGCAGGCCCACCGGTTCGAGTTCGAGCCCGATGCGATCGGCGACGAGCAAGTAGAGCAGACTGAGTGAAAGCGGGATGCCTTTCTGCCGGGCGAGCAGTTGATCGATGAGGCTGTTGTCGGGGTCGGTGTAGTGCTCGATGTTCCCGTGGAACCCGTATTCGTGGTAGAGCACGCGGTTGATCACCCGGCACTTCTCGCGGGCGCTGGCGGGTTCGATCATGAGTTCACGGCAACGCGCGGCCATGGCGTCGAGCTTCTCGCAGCAGCGACCGACATCGAGATCGGGCCGGACCGTGCGAGCGAGCAGGAGGGCGCCGGTTTCGAGCTCGTAGTTGAGCGAGCGGATGAAGGTGCGAAATTCGCCGATGGGGTCGCTGAGCTGAAGCTCTTCGAGGAAGGCGCGGGCATGCCATGCGTAGGCGCGATGGTGACCGGCGGCGAGCTGGCGGAGAAACGTGATGGCGGGCGGACCGAGCATGATCAGGTGATCGCGCAGACCGCGATGCACGGTCGGACTCGGGTCGTCGAGCAAGCTCAGCACGGTCTCTTTTTGGGAGGAGCTGAGATCAGTTTGGTCCACGTTGAAGAGGCAATGCGGCCCGCTCGCCGGTGCAACTCGGAAACGGATCGACCACGTTAAATCCCGGCGGCGTCGAGCACCATAACTGCGGCGAAGAGGCCGGCGTCGCGCCGCAGTTTAGGTGGAAGCCGGCGAGTAATCACGGTGGCCGAAGAGGGCGGTGCCGACGCGGACCTGCGTGCTGCCGGCGGCGATGGCGGCGGCAAGGTCGCCGCTCATGCCCATCGAAAGCTCGCGCAGGGGAGTGCCAGTGCGCGCCGCGAGATCGTCGCGGATGGTGCGGAGACGGGCAAAGGTGCGTTCGGCGACGGTCGGGTCATCGGAGAGCGGTGCGATCGTCATGAGGCCATCGACCTGCAGGTGCGGGCAGGTCAACGCCGTTTCCAAGAGGGCGAGTGCCCTGGCGGGGTCGGCGCCGAATTTGGCGGGATCGTTGCCCGCGTTGATCTGCAACAGCACGGCCAGGGGACGGCCGACTTCCGCGGCGGCTTGATTGAGGCGCCCCAGCAGTTTCTGACTGTCAACGCTTTGAACGCGATCAAAGTGCGTGGCGGCCAGTTTGGCTTTGTTGGACTGGAGGTGGCCGATCAATTCCCAGCGCAGCGGGGCGGTGCACAAGGCGCGTTTTTCGACGCCCTCCTGCACGCGGTTTTCTCCGACGCCTTTCAGACCGAAACGCGCGGCAAAATCGGGTGCCCACGCGGGGTGGGTTTTGGTCACGGCCAAGAGTTCGACGGATGCCGGATCCCGGCCGCTCGCCGCACACGCTTGGGCGATCTCTAATTGCACAGCATTAGCACGGGTAACGAACTCTTCGTAAGGCAGAGACATGGAAGGGATTTTAATGATTTGCCTAAGAATAAGATTTTTTTATGACTCCAAAGACCCCGAATTTAACCATGCAAATCGAGAACTTCAAAATCTTCGCTGACTTGGTCGAGACGAAGAGTTTCTCAAAGTCGGCCAAGATCAACGGAATCACGCAATCTGCCGTGAGTCAGCAAGCGCGCGCGATGGAGCGTCACTTTAAGACCTTGTTGATTGATCGCAGTCAGAAGCAATTCCAGCTCACCCGCGAAGGGGTGCGACTTTACGATGCGGCGAAGGAGATCCTTCACACCTATGACAAGCTGTTGAGCGAGTTGCAGGAGATGAAGAAGGTGATCAGCGGCACGATCCGCATCTCCACGATCTACTCGATCGGGCTGCACGAGTTGCCGCCGTTCATCAAACGCTTCCTGCACGATTTCCCGTCGGTCAACGTGCGCGTCGAGTATCGGCGGTCGAATTTGGTCTACGAGGACATCCTCCATAACTCGGTGGATTTCGGTTTGGTCGCGTTTCCGGTGAAGCAGCGGCAGATCGAGGCGATTCCATTCCGCAACGACCATCTGGTGTTGATCGCGCACCCCGAGCATCCGCTGGCGAAGCGCGGCGGTCCGGTGGAGCTGAAAGAGCTGTCGGGCCTGAAATTCATCGGTTTCGATCCGGACATTCCGACGCGTAAGGCCGTTGACCAGATCTTTAAGGACAACGCCCTGGATATCGAGCCTGTGATGGAGTTCGACAACATCGAGACGGTGAAGCGGGCGGTGGAAATCGATCACGGCGTGGCCATTGTGCCGCTCGCGACGGTGCAGCAGGAGTCCCAGCAGAGCTCTCTCGCGATCCTGAATTTCCGGGACAAGGATTTCACCCGGCCACTCGCGATCCTGCATCGCAAGGGTCGCGTGCTCACGCCGGCGATGCGCAAGTTCATCGAGACGCTCGGCATGGACTTGCCGGACGCGCGAAACTCCTGAGCGTCGCGTCCAGCCATCACGGCTCCACTTCGTCGGCCTCGCCGGCGGGGGGCGAATGCGTCGGCTTGCGGGAACGCTTTCGTTGGGCACGGTCTGTGTTGTGAGCTGCGGCGGGCATAATTGCCGGCGCCGCGTCTCTCAGCCATGGTGTCCTTGCCGTCTCTCGTTCTCGGTCTTTATGCGTTGGTCCTCCTGGGCCTCGTGTTTTTCGGTCTGCACCGTGTGAAGATGCTCGGGCTGTATTGGCGGGCATCGCGGCGGCCTTCGACGGGGCCGCGGAAGCCGCTAGGTAACCCGGCGGATGCTCCACTGGTCTGTGTGCAGTGCCCGATTTTCAACGAGCCGCTGATGGTCGATGCCTTGCTCGATCATGTGACGGCGTTGGCGTGGCCGGCGGGGCGCCGCGAGATTCAAGTGCTGGATGACTCCACGGATGAAACCCCGCAGGTGGTGCGACGTTGGTTGGCGGCGCATCCGGAGCACGCGGGGGGCGTGGTGCACGTGCGGCGGGCGGACCGCGCGGGCTACAAAGCGGGGGCTTTGCGCGCAGGCATGGACCGTTCCCGGGCCGAATTTTTTGCGGTGTTCGATGCGGACTTCCGGCCGGCGCCGGATTTCCTGACGACGTTGATGCCGCACTTTGCGGAGGCGGGCGTCGGGGTGGTCCAAGCGCGCTGGGAATTTGCGAATCGTGAGGCGAGTCTGCTGACGCGATTTCAGGCGGTGTTTTTGGATGCGCATTTCGTGGTTGAGCAGGCGGCGCGGGCGGCGGGCGGTTTGTTTTTCAATTTCAACGGCACGGCCGGCATCTGGCGGCGCACCGCCTTGGAGGCGGCCGGTGGTTGGACGGCGGATACGGTGACCGAGGATCTGGATGCGAGCTACCGGGCGCAGTTGGCCGGATGGCGTTTCGTCTACCTCGCGCGCTACGCGGTGCCCTCGGAGCTGCCGGAGAACCTGACGGCGTTCAAATCGCAGCAACGACGCTGGACAAAGGGCGGGATCCAAGTCGCGCGCAAGTTATTGGGCACCATCTTGCGCAGTGATCAGCCGGGGCGGGTGAAACGGGAGGCGTTCAATCACCTCACGGTGGGGCTGGTGCATCCGCTACTGATGCTGTTTTCGATGCTGTTCGTGCCCTATCTCTACGTCACGGGCGGACGGTTGGAAGGGGCCTGGGTGGCATTCAACCCGGTTTTCGTGCTTTTGGCGGGAGGCGCGTCGGTCGCGTTTTATGTGACCGGACAATTCTTCCGGCGTGGCGCATGGAAGGAGGGTGTGGCGTGGTTGGTGGCGTCGCCGCTCGTGCTCGCGTTTGGTTTGGCCATGAGCGTCACGTGTTGCGCGGCGGTGTTGGAAGGGGCTTTCACGCGGGGTGGAGAATTTGTGCGCACGCCAAAAGGGGGACGCATGGAGCGCACGGGAGGGCTGCTCGCGCCGTGGCGCAATCGGACGTGGTTCGCCGTGGTGCTGGCGGTGGAGGTGTTGTTTGGCGTGGTGATGGCGCTGGCGGCCGTGCATTTCGAGCGCTTGGGGTTGGCCTATACGGCGTGGGTTTTGGGCATCAAGTCGGCGGGATTTCTAGGTTTGGCGTGCTATTCGACGCGGGATTTCTGGCCGTCGTCGCCGACATTATCGGCGGCGCGGGCTTGACCCCCGGGAATGCGCGCACTGCCTGTCTCCTCAGATGAAGATGATGACTTTTCTTTCGCGCGGGGTATGGGGAGCGGGCATGGCGGCGTTTTTGTTGACGTTGGGCTGCAAACCCAAAGCGGAAACGGCGGCTGATGCTGCAACGCACGCATCGTCGGCCGAGGCGCCCGCCGCAGTTTCGAAGGTCGCGGCGGAGACATTGCCCTTGCTCGGCGCCGCTCCGGCGTGGACGCTGAAGAAGATCGATGGCACGGCGCTGTCGTCGGACGATTTGAAGGGGAAGGTGGTCGTGCTCGATTTTTGGGCGACCTGGTGCCCGCCGTGCCGCGCGGAGATTCCCGGTTACGTTGAGATGCAAAAGAAGTTGGAGTCGGCCGGGGTGGTCATTGTGGGCGTGTCGTTGGACCAGAAAGGTCCGCCCGTGGTGAAGAGCTTCGCGGAGAAATACGCGATCAACTATCCGCTGGTAATGGGCGACGATGCGGTGGTGCAGGCGTTCGGTGGGATTGAGGCGATTCCGACGACCTTTCTGATCGATCGCGACGGGCAGGTGCGTCATCGCAAGGTCGGCATGATGGAGCACGCGGATTACGAAGCGTTGGTGACATCGCTTTTGTGAGCATCGCGTCTGGGCGAGGAGGGGGCGTTTGACCTTTCCCACGCACCTGCTGCTGCCGCTGGCGAGCAGCTTTGGCTATGTTGCCGCCGTGATGCTGGTGAAGCGTTCGGCGGCTTTTGGCGTGGGGATTTGGCGGACCACGTTTGTCTCCAATGTCATGATGGGCGTGTGTTTTGCGCCTCTTTGGCTGCTGGGGGGGCACGACCTGGCGGGGGTGCCATGGTGGCAACCGTTTTTGTCGGGCACGCTTTTCTTTGTGGGCCAAGTGGCGACGTTTGTGGCGTTGGACAAAGGGGACGTTTCGGTGGCGACCCCGGTGCTCGGACTGAAGATCATCCTCGTCGCGTTTTGCAGTGCGTTGCTGCTGGTGGATCCGGTTCCGATGACGTGGTGGATGGCGGCGGGCCTGAGCACGCTGGCGATCGTTTTGCTGAATCGACGTCCGCGCGGTTTGGCGTCTGAGCGGCCGTTGGGGATAACGATCTTTGCGGCGGCCGCGGCGGCGCTGGCATTTGCGATCACCGATGTGCTCGTGCAAAAATGGGCGCCGGTATGGGGAATCGGGCGCTACTTGCCGATCACGTTCGGTTGGGTGGCGATCCTGTCGTTTTCGCTCCTGCCGGCGTTCAGCGAGCCGCTGCGCCGGGTGCCGGGCGCGGCGTGGCGGTGGTTGCTGCCGGGGGCGGTGTTGCTTGCGGTGCAAGCCGGCGGAATGGCGTTTACGCTGGCGAAATTTGGCGACGCGACGGCCGCCAACATCGTTTACAGTTCGCGCGGCCTGTGGTCGGTCCTCGCGGTCTGGTGGATCGGGCATTGGTTCCACAATGACGAACAGCGGCTCGGCGGCGCGGTCTTGCGCGGTCGGATGTGGGGCGCCGGGTTGATGCTGGTGGCGATCGGCTTGGTGTTGGTGTGACCCCAGGGGGCCTCACCCGCTTGCCAGAAGCCCGTCACGTCGGATTGTGGCGCAAAAAAGGGCCCGCCGATAACCCCTAACGGCGGGCCCACTATTTTCTTGCCGGGATTGACGCCCCGACATCCATGTTACCCCAAGACCGAGTTGAAAAACCCGGCTTTGAATGTTCGGAGTCTGGAATAGCACTGCGCGTGCCAATGCCTTGCGGCTCCAATTACTGATCAAAAGTAGCCAAACGAATTTTTGCGTCGGCTTGGCGGGTGGACGTTTTAGTCCTGCGAAAATGGGGACAGCTGCGCGAGGTCGTCGGCGATGACGCGGTCGCTGCGGCAGCGCGGCATTTTGTTTTGGCCGCCCCATTTTCCGCGATGTTTGAGCCACGTTTCAAAGGTGCCGGGCATGACGAGCCGCACGATGGGCATTTCGAGCCCACCGCCTCGGCGTTTGGCTTCGTAGTCGTCGTTGGCTTTTTGCAGGGCGGCGTCGAGCGCTTCGGCCATGGGGGGACCGATCGGGGTGCGCACCGAGCCTGGTTTGAGTTCAATCCACCATTCATGGGCGCCGCGATCACGCCCGGCGGTGCGGTCGATGAAACTCGGTGCGACGTGGAAATTCACGATTTGCCAACCTTGTTTTTGGCAATGCGAGGTGAGCGCGTCGGTGAGCTCCTTTTCGATCACGTGTTCGCCGAACGCGCTGAGTTGCAGCGACGTGCGCCCCACGTAAATCAGGCGCGGTGGCTCGGTGGAAATGAACCGCACGATATCGCCAATCACATAACGGGTGAGACCGGCCGGGGTCGTGAGCAGGAGAACATAGTCGACCCCGATTTTCACCCCTTCCAACGGCACCGCGAGCGCGCTGGCGGCGGCCGGGTTTTCCGGGTCGAACTGGGCGTTGGGCACGAATTCGTAGAATAGGCCGACATTGGTCATCAGGCGCAGGCCTTGCGACGTGTCGGTGTCTTGGGCGGCGATGAACCCTTCCGAAGCCGGATAGACTTCATGAAATGTGACTTTGGCGCCGAACAGCCGACGGAGCTCTTCTTGGAAGGGGCCGAGTGGCACGCCGCCGTGCACCATGCACTCGAGGTTGGGCCAGATGCCGGTCAAGTCCGTCGCCCGCGACTTCCCGAAACGCGAGTTTGTGAGCAGCGCCTCGGCGAGGATGATCAACCAACTCGGGATGCCGCCCACCAGCGAAATATCCCGACCACGCGTGCGTTCAACGATGGCGGCGATCTTGGCGGGCCAATCCGCCATTTGCGCGATGTCCCGGCCGGGCTCGTAGAGGTGTTTCTCGGCCCAGCCCGGCAGGTTCAACGCCGTGATGCCGCTCAGGTCGCCTGCATAGGCCGGACCGCCTTTGAAGCCTTCGAGGGCGGTGAGCGTCGTCGAACCGCCGAGGAAAAGATGCCTCCCGCGGAACACGCCCGCATGACCGATTCGCGCCGTATAGTAGAGCAATGAGTCGACGCCCGCGCGACGGAAGTGCTCCAACATACCGTCGGTGATCGGCAGGTATTTGGTGCGACCGGCGGTGGTGCCGGAGGAGATCGCGTAGAATTTGCAGGCGCCGGGCGCGAGCACGTCTTCCTCGCCGACGCGCATGCGGCGGAGGTAGGGGATGAAATCTTCGTAGCGGCGCGGGGCGATCCGCTTTTGGAACTCGGTGTAATTGAGGTTGGCCTCGAGGCCGTGATCGTCGCCGAAATCCGTTTCCGCGAGGTCCGCCAGACGGTCCTGAAACACCCGGTTTTGCTCGGGCACCGCGGTGCCTTTGGCGCGCAAGCGACGGGCGGCGCGCGTGGTCATCAGATTGGCGCCAAGACCGAACAGACTTTTGGGCACGGCGTTCATCACGGGACGTCGGTCAACGGAGCGATCCGCCGCCGGAGGTGCAAGGGCATTCACGCCGCGTGCAGGAGCTTACGTGATTTTAACCGGAGGTAGAACGCCGCGATGGGCGGACGGAAGTTGGCGGCATGGAAAATCAATGAGGCATGTTGCACGGCGGGGCCCGTGGTGTGGCGGATTACCCGCGTCTCGCCGGCGGGAAACCCGGCCGGCTGGCCGCCCTCCAGCGCGAGGCGCGACGGCGCGCGCGGATCGAGCACGGCGTCCTCCTTTTCGGCGTAAAGGATCAGGGCCGGGGCGGGGGTGAGGGCGGCCTCCTTGGCGGTGAGCGGCGGCGGTTCGAGCATGGCGCGCACACGCTCGTGGGCACCGCGTGTATCGATTTCCCGGATCGCGGCGACCACGCGGCGGTGGAGCGTTTTCAACTCCGCCCCCGACATAAGGGCGGCGAGAGCGACCTTGTTTTGGGCGCCGGCTTCAAACATGCGCAGGAAGAGCGAACGCGCCTTTTGAACTTCGGGTTCGGTGGGCGGCACGTCCGGGCGCAGAAAGGGTTTGAGCGCACGGCCGAGGAGTGTGGCGGGTTTGACGGCGCCCGGTGGAATGATGTCGGCCGCAGTGATCACCGGACTTACGAGAATCACACCCGCGACCTCCAGCGGCGTGGCGGCATCACGCATGCGGCGCAACGCATCCACGACCAAGGCAGCGCCGAAACTGACCGCAAGGAGCACCGGCGGCCGCGACTCGCTCTGGTTGAGTTCGGTCACCAAATCGGCGAGCTGGGCCGCAACCAATTCGGCCGAGAACCCGTGGCGCGGGTAGTTGAAGTAATACACGCTCCCGTGGCGCAACAGATGCGGACGCAGCAAGAATACCTGCTCGGTGGAATCAGGCACGAAACCGCCGAGCACGATCGTCGGTTGCGGGCCTCGTCGCGGTTCGTGCAACACGGTCGCGAGCTGGTCCCAACCGGCGCGACCGGCTGCGAGCACCTCGCTCTGCGCGGCGGTTTGGCGCGGCGTAAAGGGGCGCGGTCGAGCGGGGCGCAGGGTGCGGCCGGCTTGTTGCCACCACGCGCGGATGGGGCGGGCGGGCGGCGTGTTGCCGAAGGCCATTAACAACGAAAGGGCGGGCGCGAAGCTGAGCGCAGGCATGGCAGAATGCAGAGCCAAGGCGGGGGGATTTGACGGGCGCAAAACCTATCACGGGGCGTCACCGAATGTTCACCTTGCCGTCAAGGATCCGTCACGTGGCGATGGATCTGCCGCCGGAGTCGATGTTGCGTGGCGGCGGGGCGACAAATGCGTTTGCCGACCGCGTCTGCCGCCGACCAAGCTGCGCCTGTGCCGTTGCCCGAGCGTTGTTATGCCGACGAAGCCGTGTGGTTTTTTAACAAACCGCCGGATCAACCGATTGTGGCCAGCGGGCTACCCGGCGCGAAGGCCAAGTATGCGGAGCCGGCGCTCCTGCAGGCGGTGCGGGCGGAAAGCGGCGAGCAGGTTTCGGCCTTTTACCGCTTGGAGGCGGAGGTGAGCGGGTTGGCGGGGTTCGCCCGGACGAAGCCGGGGCTGGATTATCTGAGCGGTCAATTTCAGGGCAAGACGGTCACCGGCGCCTTCGATGCGCTGGTGGTCGTGGCGACACCCGAGGAAACGGCCGGCGGGGTCGTGGCGCCGTGGCGGGACGACGCGGGCGGCGTGCCGGACGCGGGCGAGCTCACTTGGCCCGTCGATGCGGATCCGACGCAACCGGGGCGTCTGCAGGTTTTCAAACGCCGCGGCGGCCGGCCGGCGGAAACCACGGTGGACGTGCGCGAGCGTTTTGGTCGTTTCGCGTGGGTGCGGTGTTGGCCCACCTCCGGGCGTTCGGCCCAAGCGCGCGCCCACCTCGCGGCCGCCGGTTTGCCCGTGCTCAACGACGCGACCTACGGTTTGGCCGATGCGCCGTTGCTGCTTTCGGGGCTGAAACGCGGATACAAAGGAAAGAGCGAGGAACGCCCCTTGGTGACGTTCATGGCGTTGCATTTGGCCGAACTCACGCTGCGGCATCCAGCCACGCGTGAGCCGTTCACGGTGACGGCGGACGCGCCGGCGGCCCTCGGCATCGCGTTGAAATACCTGCGACGTTTCGCGGCGGGCCGGAGCGCGCGATAATCGCTCGTCAGGCGTTGGTCGAGAGGGCGGCGCGGCGCCGGAAATCCCCCGGCGTCACACCCGTGTGCGCCGAGAAAACACGGATGAAATACGAGGGCCGCGCAAACCCGCAGGCCCAGCCCACCTCGGCCACTTGGTGCCGTGAACCGGCCAGCAGGTCGCGGGCTAAGGCGATGCGTTCGCGCGTGATCCACGCCTTTAAACTGACGCCGCGGGCCGCTTTGAATTCCCGGGAAAGATGGTCCGCCGAGCACCCCAGCCCACGGCCGATGCGCGCGACGGTGAGGCCGGCGTCGGACAGGCCGGAAAGGGCGAGCTTTTCCGCTTCAGCCACCAAGGGAGAACCGAGGGTGGGGACCGACGGTTGAGCGAGTTCAGCCATGATGGTGAGCAGAAACGCCTCGGCCAAAGCGCGGCGATAGGCGGCTTGATCCGCCTCGGGCAGGTGGCGTGCGGTGTCTACGCGTTCCAGCAGACCAAACGCATCCCGGCCGCGTTGGGACGGGACATGGTGCAAAGCGTAGCCGTCGATTCCCCCGGGTGATTCGGAACGCGCGCGTTGGAAAAGGATGCCGTCGCGTGCCTGCATGCAGACGACGATGCCGTAGGCGGACGATGTGTGGCGGGGTGATTCGGCATGCGGCACGCCGGCGGGGATGATGCAAGTCCGCCCGGCCGGCAGTTCGAAGATGTCGTGGGGGCATTCGAAGCGGCTGGCGCCGCCCGTCTGCACGAAGAATTCCGGCGTGGCGTGAAAGTGGGCGCGGGGGCGCCGGCGTCGCAATCCCAGCGCCGCCGGGACGAAGGGAACCTGCCCCTCTCGGATCGAAACCAGCGCGGCCGCGAGTGCCTCGCGGTAGGCTTGAGAAAGCGGTTCGACAGCGGTCATCAGAATGACGGAAAAGTGTTATTGATCGCGGAGATTTGCAATTCGATGCGATTGCCCGCGGATCGAAATCCCGTCCTTCTTATTCGTGAAAAGAGGCCGCCACCTCGGCCTCCTGTTACCATTAACCCCGGAAAATTGTTATGTCTGCCACGCTGCATGTCACCGTTTGGGGCGAATTTCGCCACGAGAAAAAGAACCCGAAAGTCGCCGCCCTCTATCCGGACGGCATGCATGAGACGATCGCCGCCGCGCTGCGGGTCGGGGAAGAGCTCAAGGTGCGCACGGTCACGCTCGACGAGCCGGAGCACGGGTTGACGGATGATGTGTTGGCGGAGACGGAGGTGCTCGTCTGGTGGGGGCACATGGCGCATCAGGAAGTGTCCGACGCGGTGGCGGCGAAGGTGCAGGCGCGCGTGCTCGAGGGCATGGGGCTGATCGTGTTGCACTCGGGGCATTATTCAAAGCCGTTCAAGCGTCTGATGGGGACGACGTGTTCGCTGAAATGGCGCGAATCGACGGACAAGGAGCGGCTCTGGAACGTGAATCCCTCGCACCCGATCGCGGCTGGAATCGGCGATTATTTTGAGCTGCCCGCGGAGGAAATGTATGGTGAGCCGTTCGGCATCCCGGCGCCGGATGAACTCATCTTCATTTCATGGTTCACCGGCGGCGAAGTGTTTCGCAGCGGCGCGACGTGGCAGCGGGGACACGGTAAAGTGTTTTACTTTCGACCGGGGCATGAGACGTATCCGACTTATCACGACAAGAGCGTGCAGTTGGTGATGCTGAATGCGGTGCGGTGGGCGCGCCCGGCGGTGCATATCCCCGACGTGTGCCCGAACTCGCCGCCGCTGGAGCCGTTGCCGGTGGATGCGGAAGCGGCCAGTCGCTCGCACCTCGGTCATCGTTGAACCCCGCCTGACGCCCCATGAGCGCTTCGTCCCGTCCTTCCCGTCGTTCCGTTCGTCTGGCCATCATCGGCACGGGCGGCATGGCCAACCAGCACGCCAAGCGGTTTCACGAGGTGCCCGGGTGCACCGTCGTGGCCGCGTGCGACATTGATGCCGCGCGCGTCGCGGAATTCGCGGCGAACCATGGCATCCCGGCGACCTATACCGACGCCAAGAAAATGCTCGCCGAGGCGGAGATTGACGGTGTGGCGATCGTGACGCCGGATGCGTTTCACGCGCCCCTGGCGATCCAATGTTTGAAGGCGGGTAAACATGTGTTGTGTGAAAAACCGCTCGCGCTGAATCATGCGGAGGCGAAGCGCATGGTCGCGGCCGCGCAGCGGGCCGGCACGATCAACATGGTAAACTTTTCCTATCGGGACTGGCCGGCGATCCAGGCGATCTCGAAGCTGGTTCAAGCGGGGAAAATCGGGGACTTGCGGCACGTTGAGGCGAGTTATCTGCAAGCGTGGTTGCCGAGCAAGATCTGGGGGGACTGGCGCGTGAGCCCAGGGTGGCTATGGCGACTCTCGAAGGAGCACGGCAGCAACGGCGTGTTGGGTGACGTGGGCGTGCACATTGTCGATTTTGCGACCTTCCCGGCCGGGCCGATCGCGCAGGTCTTTGCGCAACTGAAGGCGTTTCCGAAGGCGCCGGGCGACCGGATCGGCGACTACCAACTGGATGCGAATGATTCGGCGGTGCTGAACGTGACCTTTGCCAACGGCGCGCTCGGCACAATTCACACGACCCGTTGGTGCGGTGGTCACGCGAATCGTTTGTTTCTCAAGATTGCGGGGACCAAGGGAACGATCGAATTCGACTCGGATCGTCCGGTGGATAGTTACCGGATCTGCGCCGGCAAAGACCTCGACACCTGTGCTTGGAAGGAGGTCACCGTGAAAGGGACGCCGCACAATCAGGCGCGTTTCGTGAAGGCAATCCGCACCGGCGCGCCGGACCAGCCGGATTTCGCGCGCGGCGCTGCGGTGCAGAAGGTTTTGGATGCCTGCTTCGAGTCGTCCGCCCAGAACGCATCGGTGAAAGTCTAGGCAGGTCGCTTAATGAGAGCTGAGGGCGGGGAGCCGGTTCTTGCTCAACTGGCATCCCCGAGGGCGGCGCGGGCTCGTTGTTTGGCGGGGGCGTCGTTGATGGTGGTGTCGGGCATGGCGAGGCCGACTTTGAACTGTTCGCGGGCGGCGGCGCGGTCGTTGGCGGCCCAGAGGGCGAAGCCGAGCTCGAGGTGATGGATCAGGTTGTCGGGATCGAGCTCGACCGCGCGTTGCAGGTGCTTGATCGCGTCCGCGTAGGATGCTTCGGGCAGACCGCCATAGAGCAGGTTTACGAAGAACTTTTTCCCGCCGCCGAGCGAGGCGACTTCGTAGTTCCAGCGTCCGAGCACGTGATGCGCCCAAGCGTAGTCCGGGTCAATCTGGAGCGCATGTTCGGCCTCCGCTTTGATGAGGCGGGAGTATTCGATTTTGTTGTTGGTGCTGCTGAAGAGGGCGAGTTTGCCGTAGGAGATCGCCACCGATAGCACGTTGACGGCGTTATCGGGCGCCAGGGTCACCGCGCGCTGGGAATATTCGAGGGCTTGCCGGGCGTAGGCTTTCTTTTGCTCCGGGTCGGCCAGCTGCGTGGTGGCGTCGGAATATTGCTGGGCGATCTTTTGCAGGATCACCGGATCGTCCGGGCGCAGTTCCTCGGCTTGCAGGTAGAGTTGGAGCGCCGCTTGCGGTTGGAAGGCGGCTTCGGCGAAGCGGGCCTGTTCGATCACCTGATCGACCGCAGCGGCGGGGAGCATGATCAGGCCGACGTTGCCCAGTATGAAAAGGAGAGCGGTGAGCGCGCGCATAATGCGTTAGGCGATTTCCGGCTTTTGAAAAAGGTAGTGACTGACGAGCCATTCCTCGCCGTGGCGGTAGCCCCAGAGTTCGGCGCAACTCATGTAGAAGGTGCGCCAATACGCCCACCATTTTGTGGCTTGGTCGGCCCCGTAGGTGTCGCGGAAGAGCGGGATGATCTCGTCGCGGTGGGCGTCCATATTTTGCAGCCAGTGCTCGGCGGTCTGCTGGTAGTGGCGGCCGTTGACTTTCCAATTTTCGACCAGCTGCAGGTCGTCCTGAAACTGCGGGAGCAGGTCGTGCGCGGGCATCTGGCCGCCGGTAAAAAAGTAGCGGCTCATCCAGTCGCTGGGGCCTTCGGATACGAAGTGATAGCTGAGCGCGTGATGCGTGAAGATGTGCGTGAAGAGGAGGCCGCCGGGCCGCAGCCAGCGCGCGATATGGGCGAAGAGTTTTTGGTAGTTTTTGAGGTGCTCAAACATCTCCACGGAGACGACGCGATCAAACTGACCTGGTGCGATGTCGAAGGCGTTGATGTCGCATGTGATGATGCGGAGGTTGGTGATCCCGCGTTTGCGGGCCTCGGTGTCGATGTGATCTTTTTGCGTCGCCGAATTGGAAATCGCGGTGATGCGCGAACCGGGAAAGCGCGCGGCGTTGTAGAGGCACAGCGAGCCCCAGCCGCAACCGAGCTCAAGGATGTCCTGTCCGTCGACGAGTTGGGCGCGTTCGGCGTAGAGCGCGAGCATGTGTTCCTCGGCTTGATCGAGGGTTTCTTCACCGGTGGGGTAGAGGCAGCCCGAGTATTTGAAACGCGCGCCGAGACAGTAACGATAGAACGCTGTCGGCACTTCGTAGTGCTGCTCATTGGCGGCGGCAGTCTGCTCGGCGAGCTGGCGCGTCTTCAGATCGGCGACATAGGCCTCGCGATCGTAGCGAGCGCTTTCGTCGCGGATACGTTGGGCGAGCAGGCGGCGGATCCCGAGGCGGACAGCGGAATCGGGCAAAAGGTTTTTTTCGAGCAAGGTATCGATCATGGCGAAGTAGGGACAAAGATCTTACGTCCGGCGGGGGCATCCGGACGCCGCTCGAAGTGAAAACGACGGCTAACGGGAGGCGCGACGGGGGCCGGGAAAAAACGCGTTGGTCGTCGCCTGATAACGGCGGTAGGCATCCCCCTTTGACTTGAGCGACGAAGCCTCGGCCATGGGCACGCCCGTGACGTTGAGCAACAGGTGAAGCATGATGGCGGGCGAGAGCAGGGCGATCCAGCCCCAGGGCGAGGCGAGGGCGAAGAGCGCGAAACCGACCCAGATCAACCATTCGAAGAAGTAGTTGGGGTGGCGGCTGAAACGCCACAGGCCGACATCGCACACCTTCCCTCGGTGGGAGTGGTCGCGGACGAAGCGGTGGAGTTGACGGTCGGCGATCGATTCGCCGGTGATGGCGACAAGCCAAAGGACGGCGCCCAGCCCTTCCCAAGCGTGGAATGCGGGGGCGGAATGACGGGCAGCGAGCAGGAAAGGCATCGCGAGCAGGACGACGGAAAGGGCCTGAATTTGAAAGAAGCCGAACATCTTGGGCGCGAAGTTGGCCGACCAGTCTTCGCGGAGTTGGCGGTAACGGCTGTCCTCCGTGGGATGATGCCCCATCACGCGGCGATAAAGGTGGGTGCCGAGGCGCAGACTCCAAACGATCACCATGGCGCCGATCAGCGCCCGGCGCAGCATCCAGCCCGGTCCGGCGAGGGCATAAAAAACAGCCACGAGGGCGAATGCGTAAGACCACGCGATATCGACGACGCCGTAGTTGTTCAGGCCGCGCGCGATCCCGTAGATGACGGCGAAGAGGAGGGCGAGCGCCAGCGTGGCGCAAAGCAGGAGCAACGGGACACTCATGACATGTCGGGATCAAGGTCGACGAGGCGGGCGAGGCGGCGCACTGCGGGGCGAGCCGGGTAGTAAACCAAGGCGAGAATGAGCGGGACGCTGATCGCCCACGCGGTGAAGGCGTAGACGCCGATCCAGCCGAACTGCTGCAAAAACTCGCCGACCGAGAGTTGGCGAAAAGCCTCCACCATGCCGCCGACGGAAAAGGCGCTCGCGTCTCCGTTCCAGAGTATGGCGCCGATCTTCACGTAGACTACAATCATGACCAGATGGAGCGGTGTCACGAGGTAGTTGATCGTTTGCATGAGGGGTTGGTTCATGCGCAGCCGCACTCCGACCAGCAGGTTGAGGCCGGTGGTGAAGCCGAGGAAAGGGAAGAGGGAGCAGGCGAGGCTCACGGCGAGCGTGGCGGCGAGTTTGCGGGGCGTGACACCTTGCCGCAGTTGCCTTACGAGCGGGTCGCCGAGGCGACGTTGCCAGAACGTGCGTTTGGGCGGTGGAGAGTCGGTTTCGGTCGGCAGGGCCTCGGTCGGATTCATGCAAAGAACAGATTCTTCGCTCCCAGCAGATAAATCACAACTCCCAGGACGGTGAAGATGGCCGGCACCGCAAGTTTCCCGGGATGGCGGGTCGCCCAGACGTCGGCCAGCGGGGCGGTGGGTGGCACCCGGAACAGCGCGACCAGCATGTAGGTGGCGATGGCGATGTTGCCCCAAAGCATGATCGTAATGAACCACAGGATACGCGCACCGAGCGACCGTTCGCGCCACGCGACCCATACGTAAAAGGCAAGAAACGCGAAGTAGGCGTCGATGAGGGTGGCTTGAAACCAGGGGTTGCCGAGCACGGTGGCGGGGATGTCGAACAAGGCCTGCTCCAGACTGGCGTGGACCGTTGCCCACGACATCACCGTCAGAACACCGGCGAAGAGAAAACGGAGGAAGATGATCATGGCAGAATCCCGCCGATGGCGGGACGCGCGGGGCGGCGCGTTAGAACGTCAGGTTGTTGGCGCGGGTGTGGAGCGTTTGCACCACCGAGATGTTGCGCAGGGCAAAGGCCGCCTCGCAGTAGCACAGGTAGTAGTTCCACTTGCGGATGAAACGGTCGTCGAAGCCGAGCTGACGCACCTCATCAAGGCGGCCGTTGAAGGCGTCGCGCCATAGCGCGAGGGTGCGGGCGTAGTCGTGGCCGAGATCGTCGATACCGTTGAGCATGAAACGACCGGCGGCGGAAAGCTGCTCGTTGACCCGATTGAGTGAAAGCAGCAGCGAGCCTGGGAAGATGTGCTTTTGGATGAAGTCCACGCCGCGGCGAAACTCGTCGTAGCGATCATCCGGGCACGTGATGAACTGCAACGCCAGCAGCCCGTCGCGGCGCAGGAGGCGATTCAGCGCGCGGCAAAATTCCGGCAGGTAGCGGTGGCCGATCGCTTCCATCATTTCGATCGAGACGATCTTGTCGAAGGTGCCCTCGATCTCCCGGAAGTCCTGAAAGCGCACGGCGATTTTGTCCTGCAGGCCGGCGGCCGCCACGCGTTGTTGTGCGAGTTCGTATTGTTGTCGGGAAATGGTTACGGTGGTGATGTGACAGCCGTAGGTTTGGGCGGCATGGAGGGACCAGCCGCCCCAGCCGGTGCCCACCTCCAATACGCGGTCGGTGGGCTGGAGCCGAAGACTGCGGCACAGGGCGTCGTTTTTCTCGATCTGGGCGGCTTCCAAGGTTTGCGCGGAGTCGGTGAACTTGGCGCTCGAATACATCATCGAGGGATCAAGGAAGAGCGCGAAGAAGTCGTTGGAGAGGTCGTAGTGGGCGCTGATGTTGCGCTTGGCCTGCGCGGCGTGGTTGGGACGGAGCAGATGGCCGAAGCGGTTGGTGATGCGGAGGAGATTCAGCGTCCAGGCTTGGGCCCGTTTTTTGGCGGAGCCGGAAAGGGTGGGCGCGTCGTCGAGATTGTGGATGAACCACGCCACGACGGCGGTGAGGTCGGGCGTATCCCAGTCGCCGTCCATGTAGGATTCGGCGAAACCGATGTCGCCGGCGAAAACGCATTTGCGGAAGAAGGTGTCGCGCTTCACGCGGATGCGGGCTTGGGCGGGAATGCCGCGGGGAAGGTCCGTGGTGGCGGCAGTGGTGGCATTGCCCAGCTCGAGGGATTCCCCGTCGGGCAGCTCGAGGCGCATGTGCCCGCGTTGCATGGCGCCGAACGCGTTGAGCACCGCGCGACGGTAAATCGAGCCGCGGGCGGGCGCGGGTGCCAGGGTAACGGGGAGAGTCTCGGACGCGGTGGTTGAGCGGGAAGCGGGTGAACTCATGAGCGGGAGGCGCGGTTTAAGGTTGAAGGCGAAACGCGGGAGACGAGGAGGGCGTTGGAAGATGTTGAAATGCGGCGGCTTATTCCGCAAGCGAGCTGGTTGGCCCAGTGGAGAGCAGGGAGTGAATCATCGTTGGAAAACATTACGGATGGACGCTGTGAATGGATGCGCCGGTGGGATGAGTTTGCGTTGAGCGAGTGAGCCGGGTGGCATGGGCCCATGGTAACTCGGGTTGTGGCGACGGGGTGGACGCGGAACGTTAGACCGCTCATATTGAAAGGGTTCGCGATCGGTTTGCTTTTATCGGCGGGTTGCCGGACATCACCGATCGTGGGTGAACGGGAGCCGCGCGCCGGCGATGAAATCATGGTCGCCGGTCAGCTGTTCCACACCGGCACTCCAATCGTGCTTTGGACGGACCCGGGCGGCTTTGATGGTTATCGGGTGGAGCGACGTTTCGGGTCCTGGGCCCGCGCGGGGTGGGCGGAGAGCAAGGCTGATGTGCCGACGCTGGATACGCCTAACCGCTACGGGCTGCGCGCGCAGTCGCTCCTTCCGGAGGAGATCGAACGGGTGCGTGGTGGCGGCTGGGATTTGCCGTTGTTGCAGCGCGTCGTGGATCAGTTCGTGTTGCACTACGATGCGGTGGGCGTGAGTCGGGTCACGTTCGCCAAGCTGCACGATGATCGCGGGCTGAGCGTGCACTTCATGTTGGATCTCGATGGCACGATTTATCAAACGCTCGACCTGAAGGAACGCGCGTGGCACGCGACGATCGCGAACAGTCGCTCCATCGGCATTGAGATCGCCAACATCGGCGCCTATGCCGCAGACCATGAACGCAACCCGCTGGCCGATTGGTATGCGACCGATACCGATGGCCGCACGCGCCTGACGATTCCGGAGCGTTTCGGAGACCAACCCGAGCGCATGGCGGGATTCGCGGGGAAGCCATCTCGCGATGAAGCGATTACCGGCAGCATCAACGGGCAATCGGTGCGGCAATATGATTTCACGCCGGAGCAATATGCGGCGTTGATCAAGCTGACGGCGGCGCTGTGCCGCATCTTCCCGAAGATGGCGTGCGATTACCCGCGGGACGCCGCTGGGCACGTGATCACGACGACGTTACCCGAGGCGGAGTGGGCGGAGTTTGGCGGGGTGTTGGGACACTTCCACATTCAGACCAACAAGATCGATCCGGGGCCGGCGATGGATTGGAACCGTTTGATCGATGGCGCGCGGAAGGAGATCGCACGGGCGGAGCGCCGGGGGCGGAAACGTTGAGTTGAGCAGCGCCTGCGCTGAGGCGGGCGCGCGATGTGATCGCCGCTACTAATCCCGGGCATCCCACGCTATTTCGCTTTCGCCTCGCGTGGCGTCGGCTTGAGAATGGCGATGCATGGAGACTCATCACGCAGTGCTGCACGATTTGGGCTGGTTGATGGTCGCGGCGGCGGTCGTCTCGATCGTGTTCCGCGGGATCAAGCAACCCGCGATCATTGGTTACCTCGTCGCCGGACTGTTGCTGGGGCCCTATTTGTTGCCATGGTCGCCTTTGAGCGAGCCGGAGAATTTGGCGGAACTGAGCGAACTCGGCGTGCTGTTCCTGATGTTCTACATCGGTCTCGAGTTTGACTTGGGGAAACTCAAACCGGTGGCCGGGGCGGCGGTGCTCGGGCTGACCTTGCAGACGGCGTTGATGGTGTTGATCGGCACGACGGCGGGGCAATGGCTGGGCTGGTCGGCGGTTGAGGGGCTTTTCCTCGGTGGCATTCTCGCGATCAGTTCGTCGATGGTGTGTTTCAAGTTGATCGGGGAGCGCGGCGACATGAATCGACCGTATGCGCAGATCGCCGCCGGCGTGCTCATCTTGGAGGATATTCTGGCGATCGTATTGCTGGTCGTGCTGGCGGGTGTGGCGGTGTCGGGTCAGCTCGATATCGGTGCGGTGGGGCAGACGACGTTCTTCGTCGGCATGTTCGTCGTGGCGGTGTTCATGATCGGCAAGTTGCTGGCGCCCGGCGTGGTGAAGGTGCTCCATAAAATCGGCAACGCGGAGACGCTCACGCTGTTCACGGTCGGCTTGATTTTCGCGGTCAGTTTGTTGGCGGCAAAGGCGCAGTTTTCGTTGGCGCTGGGCAGCTTTTTGGCCGGGGCGATTCTGTCGCGCAGCGCGGTGGCGCACGAGATCGAGGGACTCACGGCGCCGCTGCGCGATTTCTTCTCGGCCTTGTTTTTTGTGACGATCGGCACGCTGATCGATCCGGCGGCGATCTACGAACATCTCGGCGCGATCATCGGCATCACGGCGGTCATGATGTTGGGCAAATTCGGCACCTGTTGGCTGGGGTTTGTGTTGGCGGCGGTGCCGGCGCGCGTGGCGACTCGCGCCTCGCTGGCCAAGGTGCAGATCGGTGAGTTTGGTTTCGTGATCGCGGCGCTCGCGATCAGTCTGGGCGTGACCAATCCGGCGCTCAAAGCGATCGCCACGGGGGTCGCGGTTTTGAGTATCACGCTCACACCTTTGGCGGTCGGCCTGGGCGGTCGGATCAATGACTTTGGCGCCGCGCGCACGCCGAAGCGGCTGCAGGGCGCCCTGCATGTTTATCTGGACTGGGTCGGCACGGTGCGGCTGTCGTTGCGGGAGAGCAGTTTCCTGCGGGTCGTGAAGCGTCCGCTGGTGCGGGTGGGCCTGGATTTTCTGCTGCTGAACGCGTTGATCATCGTGGTTTCACTGGTCGCGGCGATCGCCCCGGGCGGGGTGTGGGGGCAACGGGCCGTGTGGGCGATCGGGGCGCTGACCTCGATTCTGTTTCTCGTCGATATCTTGCGTAGTTTAAATGTGGTGACGCTTGCGCTCGCGGAGGTGGCGCTGTCGCGTCCGGCGCTGCGGTTTGTGGCGCAGGGGCCGGCGCGCGATGTCCTCCAAGCGCTCGCTTTCGGGCTTATTCTACTGGCGTTTGCGACACTGTTCCTGGCGGCGTGCGCGCCGTATTTCCCGACGGGCGCGTCCTTATCTCTGTTTGCGGTGACGGTGGCGGCGTTGTTGGCGATCGGGTGGCGGCGGGCGGTGCGTTTGCAGAGCCAGTTGGAATTTGCCGTGATGTCCTCGCTGGAGGTGCAGGCGCGCAGCGGCACGCGAGCGGCTGCGGAAGACGCGGTGCAACAGATCACCAAAAAGCATCCGTGGCCGGTCGACTTTAGTGAGGTGATCGTGCCGGCCCACGGCGCCGTGGTGGGTCAGACATTGCGCGAGCTCAACCTGCGCCGGGAAACGGGCGCCACGATCGTGGCGCTGGAACGCGGTGGCGCGGAGCACTACGAGGTGCCGCCCGACTTGCCGCTGTCGCCCGGTGACCACCTGTTGTTGGTCGGGGAACGGGCGCAGTTGGAGGCGGCGGAGCAGTGTCTGGTGGCGATGGGCGGAGCGTCGGCCACGGTGGAGACGCTTCCTCACACCTTTAGTCGCGTGCTGGTGACGAGTGCTTCCGAGTTGTGCGGAATGAGTCTGCGCGAGGCGGAGGTGCGCGCCAAATTTGGCGTGACGATCGTCGGTCTGCAGCGAGGGGAAAAGCGCAACACCGGGCCATCGCCAGACGAAGTGCTGACCGACGGCGACCTGCTGTTGGTGATGGGGCGCGAGCCGGGTATCGCAGCCTTGCGCGAGGCGCTGGTGGGCTGACCGGCGCGTGCTCGGGTCGCGTCTGCTTACGGCTTGGACTCGGGTTCTTTTTTGCCCCCGAGGAAGCCGCCTAGGATGCCTCCGGCTTTTTCGCTGAGAGCGTCTTTGGCTTTTTCTTGGAGGATGGCTTTGCCGGCGGAGGCGGCGATCTTGCCGAGTTGGTTTTGATCGACCTTTAACCCGGGCGCATCAAGCGGGCCGGCGAGTCCGACGGGCAGCGTGAATTGAGAGAGTTTTGTTTGGCGTCCGCCGATCGAGACCGTCGTGTCGTGCAACGTGATATCCAGCGGGATGTCGATCGTGCCGGGGCCCGGGTTGAATTGTCCCGAGCCGGAGAGATCGAGGGTGCCGCCGGCCAGAGGAGGCGTGCCGCCTTCGCGGACCAATGAGCCGGCAACTCGATCGACGGGTAGACCGCGGTAGTGGAACGCCAAGGTGGACGGGGCCGAACCCGCGGCGGCCGCACCAAGCGCGGCGTTGAAGCCGAGCGTGTCCTTGCTCGAGGTCACGCGAATGGATGGGGCGGTGGGAACGAGGCCGGGTTGGGTGGAAAGGTTTTCGCCGGTGACATCAAGCGTCTCCTCCGGGAGCTGCGCGACCCGCACGCCGCCGGCGTGGATTTGCGTGATGAGCAGTATGGGGGCACCTTGGACAAGATGATCGGCGGTGATGGAGCGGTAGCCGCGGGCGGCGGCTTCGCGTTCGAGGCGGTCACCCAGTGATTCGCCAGCGGCGCCGGTGGTTTCTTCGGCGTCTGAGCCATGCAGGCGATCAAGCCAACTCTTCACTTGGGCGAGACGTTCCTTCCAGATCTTCGCGTTGGTGAGGTAGTCGTCGAGCGTCTTGGCATCAGGGATTATGATCGGCTTGGCCGGCTCCGCGGCGGAAGGCAGACGCCGACCGGGGACGCGGCGGGTTTCGCCGGTGGAGGCGCCGACGATCTCGACTTGGTCAAGTTGCAGGCGCTTGCGCAGTAGGTTTACGCCGGATACGTCCGCCGTGAGGGTGGCGGCGCGAAAGAGATCGGTGTCGAGGGCGTTGGGATCGGCGACGGCGAGGCCCGTGAGCGTCATGCGACCGGCGGAGAGATCGAGCTCCGCGCGTTCGAGATCGACGGTGGCGCCGTTGGCTTTTTCGAGGCCCGTTTGCAGCGCGGTGGTGACGATGGAGGCGGCGAAAAATTGGTAGGAGATCAGGAGGAGGCCGAGCGTGAGAATCACCAACACTGCGCCGAGCGGACGGATCGGATTGCCCACTTTCTTGTTCAACAACGCGGCATAGTCCGGATCTTTCAGGCCGCCGCCCACGAGGACGAAAACGAGGAATCGCATCCAACTTTTGCCCATTACGGCCTGATAGCGCGTGGAATGGGTGCCGAGGTCCTGCATCTTGCGACGGAAGCCGTTAACGAGTTTTACCAGGGTGACGCCGGTGGCCGCACCGAAGATCGCGCCGAGCACCAAACCGCCGGTGGCGGTGTAGTTTTCGAAACCGAACAGCGCGAAGACCGGGGCGTTGATCAGGGCGCTGAAGAGTCCGCTGGTGGGGCCGTCGAGCAAGCCTCGCCCGATCGCGAAGGAAACCGGCAGGAGGGCGAGGGAGAGCAGCTTCGCGGCAAAGCCCACGAGGGCGGCCAAGAGCAGGTTGGCGTTGAGTAAGACGAGCAGCAACGAGAGGGCGACGACCAGTCCCGGGGCGTGCCCGAAACCGGGCATGAAACCGATCAAAGCGCCGAGGAGGCAGCCGGTGAAAAGCTGGAAGGGCGTGGCCTTGCCCCGAAGGATGGCACCGATTTTTCGAGTAAAAAGCATGAGGGAAAGTGAGGGCTGACCGCTTGGCGCGGAACTGGTTCGGCAGGTGGAGGTTGGCAGACTGACCCGTGAAAGACGAGTCAGCTCCCGGGAAATCGCGCCGCAGCAGGTGTCGAACCGGTTAAAATTACGACCCACCGTTTGCGCGCATCGGACGGCTGGCTAAGCGTGAAAGATGGCTGAAACCCCCGAGATCATCGTTTCTGATCAAGTGAAGGCGTTGGCGCTCGATTTGAGCGTCACCTACCCGCGGAGCCCCCGAGCGAAACTGGCGGGCTATGTCGTGCTGGCTCGGGCGGTGGATAAGTGCCGGGCTACGTTGGCCGGCACGGCGGGCGAGTATCACTACGATTGTCCGCTCGATAACATGTTTTTGGGCTTTGCCGAAATCGCGGGTGACGACCTGAAGGCCTTCGTCGCGACTGGGGCGGATGATGAAGCGATCGCGGCGTGGGTGAAAAAACGGGCCAAGGCGCGGGAGGACATCGAAGTCATCAAATGGAACAACCGTATGCGGGAGATGACCTTGGGTGATTTGCCGGACGCGCCCCAGGCGTTTATGGAGACTTACGTCGATGAATTCGTGCCACCGGGCAAGGTGGTTTACCGTTGGTTTGACGTCTACGACTACGAAGAGAAGCGGATGTAGGCGGCGCTTGCGGGACGCATCAACGCATCCCGCTGGCGGGGTTGGTTAGGTGTGAGTCGGATGAATTCCTACGAGGTGCGCGGGGCCTGATTTTGGAGGGCGAGCGCGTCAGCCGGCGTATCGATGTCAAAGGCGAGTTCTGGCGATTCGCAGATCGCGATTTCGGCTTTCGGTAACGTTCGCAACAGGGCGCGGGCACCGGCGTCGCCCGAGAGCGTCGCCAACGGAGCGAATAGCGAGCCGTCGAACCAAGCCGGCGCGCCCAAGTGATTGGCATAGCGATGTGCGGCGATTCGAACGCCCTGTGCGCGGGCCGCGTCCAGCAGCCGGGAAAAGTGGGACGCCTGCAGGGCCGGTTGGTCGCAAGGGGAGATGATGACGCCGGCGAGGTTCCGGGAGAATGCGAGGGCGGTGTTCAGCCCACAGACCAGGCTCGACGCCATGCCGGACTCCCACGCGGAGTTTTCGACTGTGAGCACCGGCAAGGCTGTGAGATGGGGTCGAATGGTCGCGGCATGGGCGCCGAGGACAACGATGACTGGCCACACGGGCGAGGCGAGCGCCGCGCGGACGCTGTTCAACAGGAGCGGGGACTCGCCTGCGGGCAGCAGTTGCTTGGGTTGGCCGAGGCGTCGCGAGGCGCCAGCGGCCAGAATGATCGCCGCGCTGTTGGTGGGGCGAGGAGGTTTACCGGGCATGGATCGGGCGGTTGCGCTCTCGGAGGGGGCGGGCAGACCGGGCCTCGAAATGGGCTTGGATTTCGGACAAGATCGCGAGCGCAACCGCTTCGGGGCCATCGCCTCCTAGATCCAGCCCCACGGGGGCAAAAAAGTGCGGCGGCGCATCGACGCCGATTTCGTGGAGTAGTCGTTCGGCACGCACACGGGGACCCAATAGACCCAGGTAACCGAACGGCTGCTTGATCAAGCGCTCCAACAGCGGGCGATCGTAAACGTAGTGATGGGTCATGATGACCGCCGCCGCGTGGGCATCACCGGTGAAGTGAGCACCGAGTTGTTCGACCGGTAAGCTGACGACATGGGCGGCTTCGGGGAACCGTTTGACCGGGGATCTCCAATCGCGACCTCCCATCCGAGGCCGGCGGCTAAGCGACACAGCGGTTGGGCATCGTCTCCGGCGCCGTAGACGACCAGGGAAATCGGCGGCGGGACGGGTTGCTCCCAGATCCGCGGACTCCCGTCGCTGTCGGGCCAAGGCGTGGCAATCGTGCAGGGAACGCGTGTTTGGGCGCTGCGTATCACCTGATGGGCCCAAGCTGGCGCACGGGTGAGCCTTTCGAGCACTACTTTCACGATGCCGTGGCAGCCGAGGCCCACCCCCCAGATGAGATCGTTTTCGGACGTGGTGTCGTAGACCACCACGTCGGTCGCATTGCTCGCGGTCGCGTGGCATCGGAGCAAATGCTGGGCGCGAGCAACCAAATCATCTTCGAGGCAGCCGCCGCTGATTGAACCGGCCACTTTTCCGATTTCGTCGAAAAGGGCGCGGGCACCGGCGCGGCGATAGGATGAGCCCGAGACATCAACCAGCGTGGCGAGCACTCGGGGTTTGGGCGGGTCTCTGACGAGGCGTTGCGCGAGCTCGAAAATTTCAGCCATGATCGAATCGGGCAACGAGGTTCACGGAAGCTGAATTGGCAACACTTTGCAGTTGAGAGCGACTCGTTTCGGTGGAGTTGCGATTCGTCGTGGAAATTAGGTGTTTCAACTTAATTCTTGTGCATTTGGGCGTGTGTCGTATGGGTCACGGCAAGATTACAGCGGGGTAACACCCGTAAGTCTTACAAACTACAACACAACTGAACGAACTATGAATACCCATCCTTATCGGATGACGCGGGCACTGCGTAGGCAGATTGCCCGTCTCAGCGTGTCAACCCTCCTCAGTGTCGGTGGCGTCGCCGCAGTGGTCGCTTTGACCGTCGGCAGCTCCGTGAGCTACGCTCAATCCAACACCAACGGCTACATCTACGGTGAAATCTCGGGCGCCAGCTCGGTCGGTCTGACGGTCGTCGCCGTCAACGAAAACACGGGCCTCTCCCGCTCGGCCACGCCGAACACCAGCGGTGCCTACCAGTTCAGCACGATGCCGGTTGGTAACTATACCGTTTCGCTCATGCGTGGTTCAGAAACCGTGCAATCGTTCTCGGCCGTGCCGGTGAACATCGGCACCGGCCGTCCGGTTCGCTTTGATTTAGGAGAGTCTTCGGACGTCATGGAACTCGAGAAATTCGAGGTTTCAGGCAGCTCGATCTCGCCGATCGACGTTTCGCAAGCGCAGACGGTCACCGTCTTCCGCTCCGAGACGATTGATATTCTGCCTGTTGCGCGAAACCTGACCGCGGTTGCCCTGTTGGCCCCTGGCACGACGCAGGGGGACGAAGACTTCGGTAACTTGGCCTCCTTTGGCGGAGCTACCGTTGGTGAGAACGCTTTCTACATCAACGGCTTCAATGTTACCAACTTCCGCAATGGTCTGGGGGGCGGCACGGTGCCGTTTGAATTCTACGACGAGTTCCAGATCCTCACCGGTGGTTATGGTGCTGAGTTCGGTCGCTCCACCGGTGGCGTCATCAACACGGTGACCAAGCGCGGTGGTAATGAATGGAAAGGCGGCATCAAATTCATCTACGAACCTGCATCTCTCGGCGAAACTCGCCCGTCCAGCTACGATGAGAATGGTGATATTGTCGCCAACAATCGCGAAGATAAGGACGACCTGCAGAACACCAACATCTGGTTCAGTGGCGCGATTGTTCCCAACCACCTGTTCATTTACGCTCTTTATCAGCAACGACAGATCGAAAGCGAATTCGCTTCGGGTGGCACGTTCTATACGGACCGCGCGACCGACCCGTTCTGGGGCGTTAAATTGGACTATCAGATCAACGATGATCACCTCATTGAGTTGACCCGTTTCTCTGACAAGCGCTCCACGACCCGCTCGCTTTACTCCTATGATCCTGACACTCGCGAAGTCGGGGCTTATACGGGAGACAACTATCTGAACCGCGGTGGTAACAACATCATCGCGCGTTATGTCGGCACGTTCGCTGAGGACTACACCCTCGCGGTGCTCTACGGCAAGGGGTCGGCCAGTTTCACGGACGCCGGCGCCGGCGACGCTTACAACTACATCTTGGATAGCCGCGTGAGCCCGGATCGCCTGCTCGGCCAAGCCACATCGCTGCAGCCCGGTTCTTCGGACGATGAGCGCGAAGCCTTTCGCGTAGACGGCACCATCAGCAAGTTTGGTCACGTGCTGAAGTTCGGTTTCGACCAAGAGAACAACACCTCGAACGATCTGTTGTTCTATTCGGGCGGCAATCCTTACTGGCGTTACTACAACACCACGCCGGGCTCCACCCTGCCCAACGGTGGCGTCGTTCCGGCGGGTGCGACCCAATACGTGCGTGAGCGCGTCTACGAAAATGGTGGTTCCTTCGAAGTGAAGACCAACGCGATCTACATCGAGGATAGCTTCAAGCTCCTCAACGACAAATTGTTCTTCACCATCGGTCTCCGGAACGAATCCTTCGATAACAAGAACGCCAATGGCGACACCTTTATTAAGGTGACCGACCAGTTGGCTCCTCGTCTTGCGGTCGGCTTCGATCCCAAAGGGGACGGCACTTCGAAGATTTTTGCCAACTACGGACGTTACTATCTGCCGATTGCCTCAAACACTAACATTCGTTTGGCCGGCGCCGAGCTCTTCACCGAAGATTTCTTCGTGTTGAATGGCCTCAACGCCGACGACACCCCGATCAAGGGAGCGCAAATCGGCGGCACGAATGTCTACTCTGATGGTTCGATTAAAGATGTCCGTTCGATCGTCGATCAGAATATCGAGCCGATGTATCAAGACGAATATATCGTTGGTTATCAGACCGCGCTGGGCAGCAGCTGGAGCCTGAAGGTTTACGGAACCTACCGTGATCTCCTCAGCACCATTGAAGACGTGGCGATTGATGCCGGTCTTCTGCGTTATGCGGCCGAAAACGGCTACACTGACTTTGATGCCGGGGGTTTCGATTACTATGTGCTCACTAATCCGGGCGGCGATATGAAGATTTTCGTTAACTTGGACGACGATCTGGACGGTGACGGCATCGTTGATTCGCATGACCAGAGTGACCCGACCAAGTTCGAAGAGATTAACCTTTCGGCGACCCAGCTCGGTTATCCGGAGTCTTCCCGTAAATATTACGCAGGAACTGTTGAGTTAGAGCGTATTTACGACGGCAAATGGGGCGCTCAGATGAGCTACACGTGGGCTCATAGTTACGGTAACAACGAAGGTTTCGTTCGTTCCGATAACGACCAAACAGATGCGGGTTTGACCACCCTGTTTGACCAACCTGGTCTGCTTGACGGCGCCTATGGCAACTTGCCGAACGACCGTCGTCATTCATTCAAGGCCTTCGGTGTTTACAAGGTGGCCCCTGAATGGCGTCTTTCCAGCAACTTCTCGCTTGAATCCGGTCGCGCTATCAACGCCTTCGGTGTTCACCCGACTGATGCGTTCGCTGCGGCTTACGGCTCCGAGTCCTTTTACGCTGATGGTGTGCTGGTTCCACGTGGCAGCAAGGGCACGACGGCTTGGGTCACTCGCTGGGATCTCGGTGTGGAATACAAGCCCAAGTGGGGCAAAGATAAGATCGTCCTGTCGATGGACATATTCAACGTGCTGAACCTCCATTCCGAAGTTCAGGTTGATGAGATCTACGACGAAGATGACGGCTCCAAGAGCCCATCTTACGGCGTTCCGACCCGTTGGCAGCAGCCGCGTTACTTCCGCTTCTCGGCGGAGTATGCGTTCTAAGTCTACGCGCTTAAACGTCTGAGTTTTGCCAAGTGGCGATCCCTCACGGGGTCGCCATTTTTTTGCCGAAATTGGCCGGTGGTGGATGTAGGGTAAGCGTCCGTCCTACCACGTCTTGACTGACGAGGGCTCAGGCCGATGGC
>CAXBDS010000011.1:0-55224 GCA_963974355.1 uncultured Opitutaceae bacterium | reverse complement strand
TGGCGGCCGGGGGGATTCCAATAAAAACAAAGTTCGGCAAACGGGCGGGCGATCAGGTGGCGGCCCTTGTCGCTTTCCAGGTTGGTGTAGAATACGAAGCCGGTGTCATCGGCTTGTTTGAGCAGGACCATGCGGACGGCGGGCAGGCCTTCGTCGTCGGTGGTGGCGAGGGCCATGGCGGTGGGCTCGGGCAGGTGGCGCGCCTGGGCGTCGGCCAGCCAATCGTGAAAAGTGGGCAACGGGTCGATCATCGGGGGGGACGAACTATCGCCCAACTTGGGCCGACCTGCTGCGCGGGAATTGGCCAACGCTGAGCGTTTACTGACGGCAGCGAGACGCTGCATCGGTCCACCGTGCGAACTGAGACATACGGCGGGCGGGCCGAACCGTTTAGCGCGAGATGTCGCGCTGGGTGAGCACGCGGAAGCCGCGGGTGTTGAGCGCTTCAGCGGCCACGTCGATATCTTCGGCGTTGATCGCGAGGGCGGTTTTCCCCTCCGGCCGGGTGATGAACGAGTAGATGTAGTGGATATTGATCTCAGCCTCGAGGAGCGCGCTGAGCACGCCCGGGAGGTAGCTCTCATCGCTGATTTCCACGGCGAGGACGTCGCATTCGGTGTAGGCGAAATCGTTGTTGATGAGGATCTCGTGGGCGCGGTCGGGGTCGTCGACGATCATGCGCACGATGGCGCTGTCGGTCGTGTCGAGCACGGTGATCGCCATGACGTGAACGGCATTCTTTTTGAGCAAAGACGTGAGGTCGTGGAGGCGCCCGACGCGGTTTTCCGAGAAAACGGAAAACTGGTGAACGGGATCGCGGGAAACAGCGGTGCGAGTGTCGGCCATAATGACGGGAGCGAAACGGAGCTATGGCAGAAGCGGCGGCGGATGGTCAACCAAGGTCCCGGTCGGAGGCGGAGGTTTTGGTTCGTGGTTTATCGAAAGGGAGGCAGATTGGGCCGCGCTTATGATCCCGCCTCCCGTTCCCGATGTTCACGCCGAAATGGCCCGCCGCGCGCATCGCGGAGCGGCGTTGGTATTGCGTGGGGTGGGGCTGAACTTGGCGCTGGCGGTTGTGAAGGTGGCGGCCGGGATTTTTGGCCACACCTATGCGTTGATCGCGGATGCGGTGGAGTCGCTCGCCGATGTGTTTTCCTCGATCATGGTGTGGTTGGGCATCAAGTGGGCGGCCGAGCCGCCGGACGACGATCACCCCTACGGGCACGGCAAGGCGGAAGGATTGGCCTCGCTGGTGGTGGCGGTTTTTTTGTTTGGTGCGGCAATCTGGATCGCGGTCCATGCGGTGCGGGAAATTCGCACGCCGCATCACGTGCCGGCCGCCTGGACGTTGTTGGTTTTGGCCGGCATTGTGCTCGCCAAATGGGCATTTTCGCGGCGCCTGCATCTGGCCGGGGAAGAAGCGGGCAGTCCCGCGCTGCAGGCGGAGGCATGGCATCACGTGTCGGACGCGCTGACATCGGGGGCGGCCTTTGTGGGGATCTCGATTGCAGTCATCGGAGGACCGGAATTTGCCGAGGCGGATGATTGGGCGGCGTTGGCGGCGTGCGCGGTGGTCGGGTGCAACGGTTTCCTCATCGGTCGCCGGTCGGTGGGCGAGATGATGGATTTGGCGGTTGCGCCGGAATGGGAGACGGCGGTGCGCGAGGTCGTGGTCGCGGTGCCGGGCGTGCGGGGCGTGGAAAAGTGCCGCATGCGCAAGAGCGGGTTGAGCCATCTGGTCGATATTCATGTGGAGGTCGACGGCGACCTCACGGTGCGAGCCGGCCACGACATTGCCGGGGCAGTGAAACAGGCGCTTTTGTTGGCCGATTTGCGGGTAACCGACGTTTTGGTGCACATCGAGCCCGCTTAGTTGCTCCTCCTGATATAATATCGGCGGGAATTGGTAAAACAACTGATGCGCGATGAAGCGCAGGTAATGCTGAGCCGGCCGGGGGCGAATGCGGTTTACTCAAACCCGCGTTGAAACAATCATCCGTTGAATCATGAGCTCGAGAAATTTGTCTGAACCCCTGAGCACCAATAAGAACCTGCTGAAGTGGGTCGAAAAAATGGTCGCCCTTTGCAAGCCCGCGGCGATCCATTGGGTCGACGGATCGGAAGCCGAATACAACACCCTTTGTGGTGAATTGGTGGAGAGCGGCACCTACACCAAGCTGAACGAGAAACTCTGGCCGAACAGCTACTACGCCCGTTCCGATGCCAATGACGTGGCGCGCGTCGAGGACCGCACTTACATTTGCTCATTGTCCAAGGACAACGCTGGTCCGACCAACAACTGGGAAGACCCGTTTGTGATGCGCAAGCGTCTCAAGGGGCTGTTCAACGGCTGCATGGCCGGCCGCACCATGTATGTGCTGGCCTTCAGCATGGGCCCGGTCGGCTCGCCGATGTCGCAGATCGGCGTGCAGCTGACGGACTCCGCGTATGTCGTCACCAACATGCGCATCATGGCGCGTATCGGCCTCAACGTATTCAAGGAGATCGATAAGAACGACAAGCGCGTGGTCCCCTGCGTGCACTCGGTGGGCGCCCCGCTGGCCGATGGCCAAGCCGACGTCGCCTGGCCCTGCAACAAGGAGAAGTATATCGTGCACTTCCCCGAGACCCGCGAGATCTGGTCTTTCGGGTCCGGTTACGGCGGCAACGCCTTGCTCGGCAAGAAGTGCTTCGCCCTGCGTATCGCGTCGAACATCGCGCGCGACGAAGGCTGGATGGCCGAGCACATGTTGATCGTCGGCGTCGAGGACCCAAAGGGCGAGAAGACCTACGTCGCGGCGGCTTTCCCGAGCGCCTGCGGCAAGACCAACTTTGCCATGCTCATCCCGCCGGATTCCTTTGCGAAGGACGGCTGGAAGGTTTCCACGGTGGGCGACGACATCGCGTGGATCAAACCCGATGCCAACGGTCACCTGCGGGCGATCAACCCCGAGGCGGGTTTCTTCGGCGTCGCGCCCGGCACCTCCGTCAAGACCAACCCCAACGCCATGGCGGCGTTGTCGAAAAACGCGATCTTCACGAACGTGGCGCTCACGCCCGAAGGCGGTGTGTGGTGGGAAGGCATGACCGACGAACCGCCGGCCAAGCTGACCGACTGGCAGGGCAACGCCTGGACCCCTGACAGTGGTCGTCCTGCAGCCCACCCGAACGCCCGCTTCACCGCGCCGGCTTCGCAATGCCCGACGATTGATCCGGCTTGGGAATCTGCGGATGGCGTGCCGCTGCACGGCATCATCTTCGGTGGGCGCCGCGCGACGACCATGCCCTTGATTTACCAGGCCTTCAACTGGAGCGGCGGCGTCTACATGGGCGCGACGGTTGGTTCCGAGATGACGGCGGCGGCGGCCGGCACCATCGGCAAGGTGCGGCGCGACCCGATGGCCATGTTGCCGTTCTGCGGTTACCACATGGGCGACTACTTCCGCCACTGGATCAGCATGCAGCGCGACTTGAGCGAGACGCCGCGCGTGTTCCACGTGAACTGGTTCCGCAAGGACGAGAACGGCAAGTTCATCTGGCCCGGCTTCCGCGACAACATGCGCGTGTTGCGTTGGATCGTGGAGCGCATCCGCGGTCGCACGCCGGCCAAGGAAACCAGCATCGGTTGGCAGCCCCACTACAAGGACCTCGACTGGACAGGGCTCGACTTCCCGAAGGACAAGTTCGACGCGATCCAGTCCATCGATCGCAAGGCGTGGCGCGCGGAGATCATGGGTCACGAAGAGCTCTTCTTCGACCTGCATGATCACCTTCCGAAGGAGATGATCTACGAGCGCGAGCTCCTGATCTGCCGGTTGTAAGGTATTCCCCGAGGGCCCCGTTCAGCGGGGCCCTTTTTTCATGCCGCCCCTCAGGACTTCGTGGCCGCGAGGTCGACGACGATGTCCCAGTTGAATTTCACAAACTGGTAGAGCGACGACTCGGCGATGCGTTCCTGGTCGCTGTGGGCGCCGTAGCCTTTCGGGCCGTCCTCGCTGTCGATGACCGGACCGATGCCGAAGCATTGAATACCGTTGGCGCGGAGGTAAGCCATGTCGGTCGCGCCGGTGCTCATGGTGGGCAGCGTGATCACGCCATAGTGACGCTTGATCGCCGCCTCAATGATCTCGAAGGCGTCGGTGTTGAGACGCGAAGGCGGCGCGCCGGGGCGGCTGTGGCCCGGAGCTTTTTCCACGGTGATGGCGGGGTCATTGATGACTAAGCGCAACTGCTCGATGAAGTGGGGCATGTCCTCGTCGGGCAGGGCGCGCACGTCGAGCGTCGCTTCGACCTCGGACGGGATCACGTTCACGCGGTAACCCCCGCTGATCATGTTGGGTGAAATCGAGGTGCGCAGGGTCGAGTGGTAGGCGGGTTGATGCTCGGCGAAATACTCTTGGGCACGGCCGTCTTCGTCGCCCGCCAGAATGGCACGGTAGCGGGCGGCGTCGGCGGGCGAGCTGATTTCGGCGAGCCGCTCGAAGAAGGCGCGGGTGGTTTCGTTGAGGCGCATCTCGGTCTGCCAATCGGCGATGCTGGCGATGGCGCGCGCGAGGTGCACGACGGCGTTGGACCGCAGGGGCACGGAGCCGTGGCCGGCGACGCCCTTGGCAATCAGGCGGATGCGGTTGGGGATCTTTTCGGTGGTTTGGACGCTGCCGTATTGGATCTGGCCGCCGGTGCGCATGACACGTCCGCCTTCGGCAATACAATACTCGGCGTCGATCTCGGTGAGGTGCTCGTTGACCATGAACTCGATGCCATAATGCACGGCGCCTTCTTCGCCGGCCTCGGCGAGGAAAATCACATCGCGGTCGAGCTTCACGCCACTGCGTTTCAACAGCAGGAGCGTCATGAGCGAAGCGGTAAGGTTGTCTTTGTCATCCACCGTGCCGCGGCCATAGATGTAGCCATCTTCCCGCGTGGCGGAGAAGGGCGGATGTTTCCACTTCTTCGGGTCCACATTGACCGTGTCGGTGTGGCTCATGAGCAACAAGGGGCGCTTCGAGCCATTGCCGGGGAGGCGGGCGACGAGGTTGGGGCGGTTGGGATCGGTGGCGAAGATCTTGGTTTCGATGCCCGCCTCCGTGAGGATCTTTTGCAAGTAGTCTACGGCTGGTTTTTCGCCGCCGGGAGGGTCGCTCGTATCGAGGCGCACGAGGGTTTGGAAATGCTGCAGGGTTTCGGCGTCGACGGCCGACCAATCGATGGCGTCTTCGGCCCGACTCAGGCTCGCGCCGAGGAGCGCGAAAAGGGCGACGTGAAGGGCTCGGAAACGTCGGTCAAGCAAGTGCATGCCAACGTCATCGGAGGCGGTGCCGGGGAGGTCAACGACGTGAATATTTCTCATTCACCACGCCCAGCGGGGCGGGGCGGCGGCGAGGAGAAACAGGACGATCATGATGATGGCGCAGGCGAAGCGTCCGATGGTTGAAAGCACGAAACCCACCGCCGCGCCCGCGCCGGCCCGCAGGGACTCGGTGCGTGTTTTTTTCGCGGCATAGCGCTCGGCGACGATGGCGCCGCAAATGGTGCCGAGCAGGAGCGCCGGCAGGGAAAAAAACATCCCCAGGAAGGCGCCGCCACTCGCGCCCGCCATGCCCCATTTGCTGCCGCCAAACATGCGCGTACCGATCAGCACGCCAGCGAAGTCGACTACCACCGACAGAAACCAGAAGAGCGTGACCCAGCCCAGCGCCCCCCAGCTGATCCCGGCCGGGAGGATGAGTTTGTGGACCACCATCGCGAGGAGCATGAGCGTGGTGCCGGGCAACACGGGCACGAGCACGCCGACCAACCCGAGCAGGGTCAGCATGACCGTAAGCGTCCAGACGGCGATTTCCATGTCAGGCAGGACACGCTGAGACCGCGAAGAGTTGCAAGGAATCGCTCAAGCGGAGGCCGGGTGGGCCGATAAAACCGGTATGGCAAACGGCAATGGCAACGTGATCTGTTTCGAGACCCTCAAAGGCCCGTGGCTGGACGAACCTGCGATCGAATACGCGGGCATCGTGGCCGTGTTCGAGACGGTCGAGGTCGAGTTCGACGTCAATCTTCCGGCGGCGTGAAGCCCCGGCGCATCACGTTTTCGGTCACGACTTGGGGAACGAGGAAGTTTTCCAAATAACCCGGCCCGCCGGCCTTCGTGCCACCGCCGCTGAGTTTAAAGCCGCCGAAAGGCTGCCGCCCGACGACCGCGCCGGTGATGGTGCGATTGAGGTAAAGGTTGCCCACCTGCAATTCGCGGCGAGCCCGTGCCAATGCCGAGGGACTGCGGGAGAATAAACCGCCCGTCAGCGCGTAATCCGTGTCGTTGAGCAGCGCGAAGGCGTGATCGAGATCGCGCGCCCGCAGGATGGCGACGACGGGCCCGAAAATCTCTTCGCGGGCGATGGCATGTTCCGGCGCCACGTCGGTGAATACCGAGGGCGGCACGAAGTAGCCTTCGGGGGGCGTCGCGCCTTGAAAAGCCAGCGTCGCTTCCGCCGTGCCGCGCTCGATCAGCCCGAGGATCTTTTGCTGCGCGTCCGCGTCGATCACCGGCCCGACGACCGTGCCCGGCACGACGGGATCGCCCACCGTGACACTGGCGCAGGCCGCGACGAAGCGCGCGACGAATGATTCATAGACGCCGTCGAGGACGATGAGACGGGAGAGGGCGGAGCACTTTTGGCCGCTGAATCCGAATGCTGAATACAGGGCGGCCGGGATGGCTTCGTCGAGGTCGGCATCGCTGTCGATGATGAGCCCGTTTTTGCCGCCCATTTCACACACCACTTTCTTAAGGTGAAGTTGACCCGGAGGCGTGTGCCCGGCGGTTTCCCAAATCTTCAGCCCGACGGCGCGGGAGCCTGTGAAGGCCACAAAATCGATCTGGGGATGGGCGACTAGATGGGCGCCGATGTCTTCGCCGAAGCCGGGCAAAAACGCCACGATGCCGGACGGCACTCGGGCTTCCTGCAGCAAGGCTTCCATCAACATTCCCGCGATGACCGTGGTTTGTTCGGCGGGTTTGATGATGACACCGTTGCCGGCGACGAGCGGGGCGACGACGAGGCCGGTCAAGATCGCCAGCGGGAAGTTCCACGGGGCGATGGCCACGCCGACGCCGCGCGGTCGATAGCTGAGTTGGTTGAGCTCGCCCGGCACGGTTTGGGTAAGCTGCGGTTCGGCGAGCTGACGCATCTGCTCCGCGTAAAAGCGACAAAAGTCGATGGCTTCGGAGACGTCGGCATCGGCCTCGGCCCAAGGTTTGCCGGCTTCGAGAATTTCGATGGCGGAGAACTCGTGGCGGCGCCGCTCGAAGGCGTCGGCCAGCCGCTCGAGACAGGCGGCGCGTTCGTGGGGCGGTGTGTCGCGCCACGCGGGAAAGGCGCGCCGTGTGGCGGCGACGGCGGCGTCGGCGTCGGCGAGGGTCGAGCGACCCCATGAACCGATGATTTCGTCGGGATGCGCCGGATTGATGGAGGGGATGAGCTCGGCGCTCTTCACGGGCTTGCCGTCGATGATCGGGAGCCACGTTTTGCCGAGATGGGACCGGGTCGTTGCGAGTGCACGGTTGAGTTGGGCACGATGCTGGGCTTGGGCGAAGTCGGTATTGGCGGCGTTGCGGAACCCGTTGGTGGTGGGCGGCGCGGAGCGCGGCGCGGGCGCAACGGGAGGGGCGAGGAGTTGGTCGCGGGTGGCCTCGCCTGTGGCGGCGGTTTTGAGGAAACCGTCGTTACTGGTGTTTTCGAGCAGACGGCGCACGAGGTAGGCCATGCCGGGCAGGAACTCGCCCACCGGACAGTATTCGCGCACTCGATACCCGCGGGCGATCAGGGCGGCCTTGAGGTCGTCGGCCATGCCGTAGAGGGCTTGGAATTCGAAATGGCGAGGGTCGACGCCGAGGCGTTCGGCTTGGGCGAGGGCGTGCGCGCAGGAACGGACGTTGTGCGACGCGAAGGCGGAGGTGACGATGTCGGCGTTGGCGAGCAGCAGGACCGAGAGTTTTTCATAGTTGGCGTCGGTCTCGGCCTTGTGCGCCCAGACGGGCACCGGCCAATCACGTTGGCGGGCGAGGATCGTCTCGTAATCCCAGTAGGCGCCCTTCACAAGGCGCACGGTGAGCGGGCGACCGCGCTTACGCGCCCAAGCGATCAGGTCGCGCAGATCGGTCTCGGCGTCGCGCAGGTAGGCCTGCAGGGCGAGGCCCACGGCGGGCGCAGCGGCGAATTCGGGCTCTTCGAGGATCGAGCGGATGAGCTTCAGGGTGAGATCCTTCAGCTTGTAGCTCTCCATGTCGAAGTTGACGAAGGCGCCGACTTCGGTCGCGCGGCGCAGGATGGGGCGCAGGCGCTTCTGCAGGGCCGGGATGCTGGCGGCTGGATCGCTCGGGTGAACGTCGGGCGCGAGGGCGGAGATTTTGACCGAGAGACTGAGGCGGGGGAACGGCGCGCGGTTAACCCCTAGATCGCTGGCCGCCGGTTCCGGGTGTTGATCGAGGGCGCCGGCGACGGTGTTGAGGATGTCTAGATTGCGTTGCAGAAAAGCATCGGCCTCGGCTTCGCTGACCACGGTTTCGCCGAGCAGGTCGATGGTGGTGGCGATGCCGGCCTTGGCGTTGGCGAGCAGGCGCTTGACGAGTGCGGCGGCGTCCTCGCCGGCGACGAATTGCCGCGCCATGTCGACGACTTGAGCTTTGACGGGTTTGGCGACGAGGGCGGGGGCGAAACCGGCGGCGCCGAGGCCAGCTTTCAGCGCGGGGTGAAGAGCGACCGCCTGATCACCGAGGTATTCTTGCAAATGGCGCACGATGTCGGCGCTCGAGTTGAGGGTCGGCAGCACATCGACGAAGCGAAAGAGCTGAGCCTTGAACGCCGGGTCGCGCATCGACCACTCCATGACGCGGGCGTAGGCACCTTTTTTGGAAAGGATGCCGGGAGTGGGATGGGCGGCCATCGCGTCAAACAGCTGATTGCCGAGTGCACGAATACGTGGTTCGACATCGGCCTCGCGGGCCGGGGGAAGCGCGGAGGAAACGGACATGTTGGGGGAGGGGTGAGGTTGGTCTGAAGCTATCCCGACGAAGGAATGGATGCAAGTGGGGCGGAGATCCGTAACACCAAGACTGGATTCTCGTTTGGTCCCGACGGAGTGCATAAACAACGACCCTGACGGTATTGTTTGGTCTTGCCGGAGCTGAGGGCTAAGCCAACTCACACCAACGCCCTGCGCGGCAATCCGCTCCATCTCCGAAAGCCTGGTTTTAGGCCTTCGTTTTCCGGTCGCTGAAACCGCTAGTAGGCCGGGGTCGCGCCCCCGTCCACCACGATGGCTTGGCCGGTGACGTAGGCGTTGGCCGGGGAGCACAGGAAGACCGCCAGGCGGGCGAACTCTTCGGGCGTGCCGTAGCGGCCGAGGGGGATTTGCGCGGCCGCGGCGGTTTGCACGGTTTCGAGCGGGAGTCCTTCGGTCTTGGCTCGCAGGCCGTCCAACTCGGCGACGCGTGCGGTGCCGATGCGGCCGGGGGCGAGGGGGTTGACCAGGACGCCATCGGGGCCGAACTCAGCGGCGAGGGTTTTGGCGAGGCCCATGACGCCGGTGCGGAAGGTGTTGGATAACAGCAGCCCGGCGATCGGCGTCTTCAGTGAGGAGGAGGCGACATTGAGGATGCGGCCGTGGGAGGACTGGCGTAGCGCGGGCAGGGCGGCGCGGATGGCACGCACATAGCTGAGGAGCGTCAGCTCAAAGGCGGCCTGCCACGCTTGATCGTCGAGCTGATCGAAGGTGCCGGCGCGGGGACCGCCGCAATTGTTGACGAGAATATCGAGCCCGCCATGGCACTCGATGGCCGTGGCGACGGCGCGTTGGAGGTCGGCGGAGCACGTGACGCTACCCGTTACGATCACGGGGGCCGTTCCGCCCGCCGCCACGATGGCTGCGGCGGTTGCTTCCAAGGAGGCTTGATCCCGGGCAAAGAGCGTGAGCCGGGCGCCTTCGGCGGCGAGACCGAGCGCAATGGCGCGGCCGAGGCCACGACTCGAGGCCAGCACGAGAGCGGAGGAAGAGGTGAGCTGGAGGTCCATGTTGGCCAAGGTGTTGGTGGGGCAGAATTGGGCTGGGTTCAGTCTCGCCCCGTCGTGGCGGAGCTGCCACCGATAATTTCTGCAACTTGCGCGCAACCCGCCGTGTTCTGGACATGAACGATGACACTCCAGTGCAAAGCGAACCCACGGGGCCAATGACCCCGGTCGATTTCACGACTTTTATGCGCAACTATCAGGACATGGTGTATTCCACAGCGGTGCGCCTCCTCGGTAACGAGGCGCAGGCGGAGGACATTTCCCAAGAAGTGTTTCTCAAGGCCTACGACCGCTTCGACGATCTCTCCACCAGCTCGACCGCGGGCGGCTGGCTGAAAACCGTCACCACCAACCTGTCCATCAATCACTTGCAACGCTACCGGAAGCGTTGGCGCTTCTTTTCCGAACTTGTCCACACGGACAACGACGGCGGCGAATCCGAGCCGGTCGAGTTTGCCGCCCCTGATGGCGATTTCCTGTCCGACCTCAACCAGGGTGACCGCCGCGCCTGGGTGGAGCGCGCCCTCGAAGAACTACCCGAACACCAACGCGTCCCGCTGGTCCTTTATCACTTTGAAGATCAGCCCTACGACGAGATCGCCCGTCGCCTGCGCGTGTCTCTAGCGAAAGTGAAAACCGATATCCTGCGCGGTCGTGCCGCCTTGGCGCAGGTTCTGATGCGCAGCGGCACCGCCCACGAAGCCCTTACCCCCCAACGTTAACTCTCTTTCCCATGGCCCGTCTCACTCCCGAACAACTTGAGCAACAGATCCACGCCGTCCTGCGCAGCCACCCGCCGCGCCGCGCGCCGATCAGCCTCGAATCCCGCGTCCTCGCCGAGATCGCCCGCCGCCGGGCGCTGCCGTGGTGGCAACAGAGCTTTGCCCACTGGCCGGTGACGATGCGCGTCGCGTTTCTCGTCTCGACGCTCGTGCTGCTCGGTCTCGCCGTGCTGGCGACCGCGGAATCCGTGGGCGTGATCAGTGCCGCCGAGCACTTGGCCTACCTGCAACCGCTGCGCGAGTTCGTGAATTCGGTGCAGGCGACTGTCGGCGCCTTGGCGACCTTGGTGGGCCGGCTGGTTCCGCCGATTTCCGGCACATGGCTCTACCTCGGCTTGGCGGGGATCGGTGCGCTTTATGCGACTCTGTTCGGGATCGGCGCCACCGCCTACCGCTTCATTTGGCAACGCCGGTAGCACGGACGCCGCCCGCGCCTTCATCCCCCTTTTCCTCTTTAAAATGAAAACCAAACAACGCTTCACCTTCATCGCCGGCTCGCTGGTGGCCCTGGGATTTTCCTGGGTCACGGCGCTGTCCGGTCAGACCACCCACGCGGAGGATCCGCCTGCGCCACCACCTGCTTCCGCGCAGGAGGCGCCCGCCGCGCCCGAAAAACCGGTCATGCGCGTGCTGAGTGAAACCGACGATTCGCGCGCCCCGACCGCCAGCCACGACTCGGATGACACGTCCCGCGCGGCGGCGATGGACGAATCTGCGGCCGACGATACGGATGCCGGCTACGCGGACAGTCCCGCGGGCTTCTCAGTAGAGGACGCCGGTCAAATCGTGCGCTTCGGCGACGTGTTGCTGGAAGCGGACCGCACGGTCGACGAGGTCGTCGCGATCATGGGCAGCATCATTTCCGAAGGACGCATCGAGGATTCCGCCGTTGCGATCATGGGTGACAACACGATCAACGGTTCGGTGGAGGGCGATGTGGTGGCGGTGCTGGGCAGTGTGACCATCAACGGTTCGGTGGACGGCGATGTCGTGGCGGTGCTGGGCAACGTGCAACTCGGCCCGAATTCCCGCACGTCCGGCGAAATCATTTCGGTGGGCGGTCGGGTGATTCGGGCGCCGGGGGCCAAAGTCGAAGGCGCCGTGCAACAGATTCCGTTTCTGGGCGGCCGCACCATTCACTTCGAAGGTCTGCGCGCCTGGGTGCAGCACTGCCTGCTGCTGGGACGTCCGCTGGCCTTTGCCCCGCACCTAGGCTGGGCGTGGGGCCTCGCGCTCTCGTTTTTCGGCCTCTACCTGTTCCTCAGCCTCATCCTCGGTCGGCCGATCGTGAAGTGCGCCGAGACGTTGGAAAAGCGTCCGGGCATGACCTTCCTTACGGCGGTGCTCACGCTGCTGCTGACGCCAGTGCTTTTCGTGCTGCTCGCGTTTACCGGCATCGGCCCGTTGCTGCTGATTCCCGTGATCTTTTTGGCCAGTCTTTTTGGCAAAGCCGCGTTCATTGCGTGGCTCGGCCGGCGGCTTGGCATCAAGCACGTGGCGCTCGCCACCTTGGTCGGTGGTCTGCTGATGCTCGGTCTGTATCTGATCCCCTTCGTCGGTTTTGCGGTGCAGAAGCTCGGCGACTTCCTCGGCCTCGGCATGGTGGTGCTGGCCGTGATGCAGTCCTTTAACCGGGGCGCACCGCCGCCCGCCGCCGCGGCCACCGCGACCACTGGCCGTGTGCCACCGCCGCCCTCGCCGGTGTCGTCCGTGCCTCCACCGGCGCCCGAAGCACCGGCTCCGGGTCTGGCTTCGGCTGGTTTCACGGGCCCGTCGTCGACAAGTCAGGCGACTGCTGCCGCGCCGGAAAACGCCGTCGGTCCGACCCCGGTGAACCCGCCGCCGCCTTCTTGGACGCCACCTCCGCCGCCCGTCCCGCCGGTCGCGGCCGCCGGGGCGACGCCGCCCTTGCCGTATTCGAGCATGCCGCGGGCAGGCTTCTGGTTGCGGGCCGGGGCCGTCCTGCTTGACGCGATTCTGGTCGGCGTTGTCAGCAACATGCTGGGGATGGAGGACTACTTCGCGATGAGCTTTGCCATCTACTGTGTCGTGATGTGGAAACTCCGCGGCACGACGGTCGGCGGCGTGGTCTGCAATCTCAAGGTCGTGCGCCTCGATGATCGGCCCTTGGACTGGTCGGTCGCGGTGGTGCGCGGCTTGGGCGGTTTCCTCTCTCTCGCGGCGATCGGCCTCGGGTTCTTCTGGATCGCCTTCGATCCGGAACGCCAGGCTTGGCACGACAAGATCGCCGGCACGGTCGTCGTGCGGGTGCCGCAGGGCGTTTCGCTCATTTGATCGCGGAGACTTCCCTCTCTCCTCAACCGACACCCTCAATTCCTAATTCTCATGCGTTTTCTCGGCCTCTTTCTCATCTGGTGCCTCGTCTTTGCGGTCTGCTGGCCGGTCGCCCTCCTCGGTCTGCTGGCGTTTCCCTTCCTATGGTTGCTCGCGCTGCCCTTTCGCGCGGTCGGCGTGGTGCTGGAGGCCTTGCTCGCCTTCCTGAAGGCGGTGCTGTTTCTGCCCTCCCGTCTGCTGGGCGGTGGTCCGGCGCGAGGCTAGGTTGCCCGCATTTCTGACCTGACAGTCGCCCGGCGATCCCATCATGGTGCGCCTCATGGCAAAGCCGTTGGTCGGAATCATCATGGGCAGCACGTCGGATTGGGAGACGATGCAACACGCGGCGGAAACGCTGACGTTGCTCGGCGTCCCGTTCGAAAAGAGCGTCGTCAGCGCGCACCGCACGCCGGATCGCATGTATGACTACGCCAAGACGGCGGAGTCGCGCGGGCTGAAAGTCATCATCGCCGGGGCGGGCGGCGCGGCCCACTTGCCGGGCATGACGGCGGCGCTTACGGCCTTGCCGGTGCTCGGCGTGCCGGTGGAGTCGAAGTCGCTCAAGGGGCAGGACTCGTTGCTCTCGATCGTGCAGATGCCGGGTGGCATTCCCGTCGCAACGTTCGCCATCGGGCGGGCCGGGGCGATCAACGCCGCGCTGTTTGCCGCGTCGGTATTGGCGGGCAGCAACAAGCCCATCAAAAAGGCGCTCGCCGGCTTCCGTTCCCGGCAGACGGCGACGGTATTGAAGGCGAAGCTGCCTTGACGGCCGACGGCTCCGAACGTCAGGCCTATACGTTTTCGGCATGATACTTCCCGGCAGCACTCTCGGCGTCCTTGGGGGCGGGCAACTCGGTCGCATGTTTGCGCACGCCGCGGCGCGGCTGGGCTATCGCACGCACGTCTACGAACCGGCCGATGATTCTCCGGCGGGCGAGGTGGCGGCGAAGGAATTCAATGCGCCCTGGCAGGACGCGGAGCGGCTGGCGGAATTCGCGTCGTCGTGCGCGGCGGTGACCTACGAGTTTGAAAATGTGCCCGTCGAGCCCCTCTGGGGCATCGAGAAAAAGGTGCCGCTGCGCCCGCACTGGAACGTGTTGGAGATCTGCCAAAACCGCCTGCGTGAGAAGACGTGGTTGCGGAAGAACGGCCTGCCGCACGTGAAATTTGCCGAGGTCGGCATCGGCGAGGATCTGGCGGCCGCAATCCGGCGTATCGGGTTGCCCTGCGTCGTGAAGACGGCCGATTTCGGCTATGACGGCAAAGGCCAGCTCAAGGTCACCAACGACGCGACCAAGAGCGAAGCGGTTAATGCTTTCGCGAGCCAACGGGCGATCGTGGAGCAGTGGGTCGACTTCAAGGCCGAGTTATCCGTCATCGTCGCGCGTTCGCCGGCCGGCACGATGCAGACGTTTCCGGTGGCGGAAAACATCCACACGAAACACGTGCTTGATTTCTCCATCCTACCGGCGCGCATCGACTTGGCCGTGCAACGCGAAGCCGAAGCCTTGGCGCGCGACATCGCGACGAAGATCGACCTGGTGGGGCTGCTGGCGGTCGAGCTGTTTCTGACGGATCGCAACGAACTACTCGTCAACGAGCTCGCCCCGCGCACGCACAACTCCGGGCATTGGACGCTCGATGCGTGCACCACGACGCAGTTTGAGCAGCAGGTGCGCGCGATCACGGGGATGCCGCTGGGCGCCACGACGATGACGGCGCCGGCCGCCGTGATGGTGAACATTTTGGGCGACGCCTGGGCCAACGGCGAACCGGATTGGGCGGCGGTGCTCGGGCATCCGACGGCCAAGCTGCACCTTTACGGCAAACGCGAGGCCCGTCCCGGCCGCAAGATGGGCCACTTCACGGTGACCGGGGCGACGCCCGACGAAACCCTCGTGACCGCGCGGAAGCTGAAGTGGGGGTTGGCCCGTTCGGCCGAGTAGGCGAGGTGCCCGGTGGTTCGGCTGGCGGCGCGGGCTGATTTGCAACCGGCTGGCGTCGATCCGCGCCGTCGGCGCGCAGGCCAGTAGGCTGCGGCGGCGGAGGCGTCGAGCAGAAGATTTATATCTGCGGATGCAAAGTGCGCGGGGGCGCGGGCGGGGCAGGGGATTGACGCGACGGCGTCACGGCGGAACATGGAATAGACCGTGCTTGGGCGACTCCCACCGCCAGCAGCGCTCTTCTCTTCCATCTATCGTTTGCCGATGAACTCCAAAAACCTTACGCGCAACATTCTCCTCGGCATGACGCTGGGTGTCGTGATTGGCATTATTTTCAACATGGTGGGCCCGACGACGCCGGGCATCGCCTTCTTCGTGCACGATCTGTTCCCGCTTGTGGGCAAGATCTTCGTGAAGTCGCTCACGCTGCTCGTGGTGCCGCTGGTCTTGCTGTCGTTGATCTGTGGCACGGCAGCCTTGGACGACGTGCGCCGGCTCGGCCGCATCGGCCTCAAAACCGTGATTTTCTACCTGGCGACGACCGCCATCGCCATCGCGATCGCCATCGCCCTCGCCGTTGTGCTGAAGCCGGGTGCCGGTTTCAACCTGACCTACGAAAGCGACTTCGCGGTGACCGCCAGCCCGCCGTTGACGGACGTGATTCTCGATATCTTCCCGAGCAACCCGTTCAAATCGATGGCCGAGGGCAACATGCTCCAAGTCATCGTGTTTTCGATCCTCTTCGGGATCGCCACCTGCATGGCCGGGGCGCCGGGCAAGCGCGTTCTCGCGATCGCCCAGGACCTGAACGAGATCATCATGAAGCTCGTCATGATCCTCCTGTTGGCCGCGCCGATCGGGGTGTTTGCGCTGGTGGCCAAAACCTTTTCGCAAGAAGGCTTCACGGCGATTCTAGCGCTCGGAAAATACTTCTTCTTGGTGCTCGGCGCGCTGCTCCTGCACATGTTCGTCACCTATGGTATCATCTTTAAAATCTTCACCGGCCTGAGCCCGATCCAGCTCAGCAAGAAGATGCGCAAGGTGCAGCTCTTTGCGTTCTCCACGGCGAGCAGCAACGCGACCATCCCCCTCAACCTTGAGAACTGCGAAGATCGGCTCGGCGTGAAGCCGTCGATTGCATCGTTCACGATTCCGCTCGGCGCGACGATCAACATGGATGGCACCGCGATCATGCAGGGTGTCGCGACGGTGTTCATCGCTCAGGCGCTGGGCATCGATATCGGCATGCAGGGTTACCTGATGGTGGTCGTGACGGCGACCTTGGCATCGATCGGCACGGCGGGGGTCCCCGGGGTGGGGTTGATCATGCTGGCGATGGTGTTCCAGCAAGTCGGCCTGCCGGTGGCCGCGATCGGCGTGATTTACGGTGTGGATCGCCTGCTCGATATGGTGCGCACAGCGGTCAACGTCACGGGCGACTCCGTGGTTTCGGTGATCGTGGCGAAGAGCGAAGGCGAGTTCGACCAAGCGGTCTTCGATAGCAAAGAGGACGTTTAAGCCGCCGTCCAAGTGTGATGAAAAAGGGCGCCCGCGAGGGGCGCCCTTTTTGTTTTGATTCAGATTCCGCAGCCGAGGCCGGAATCGATTCCGATCGGAGAGCCATCCGGCGGGTCGAGCGGGGCGGGCGCGGGAAAGTCCGAGGGATCGTCGAGCCAGCGCTCGATCGTGTGTTGCGCCCATTGGAAGTGCGCGGACTGGGCGGGCGTCGGCTCCGCTTCCCATTGCGCATCCACCCACGATTGCAGGGCGGTGACGGTGGCCAGCGCGGTGGCGCGGGCCTGCGTGCTGGCCGCGTCATTGTTGGCGAGCGTCAGCAGGTGATTGAGCACGGAATGGTCCACCACGCGGCCGACCTCACCGGCGTAGTCGTCGCCGCGGGGGGACTGCCAGGTCGCGGCCACGAGTTGGTTGAGCACCGCCGCCAACGCCGGTTGGGCGGCGTCGCGCATGTGATGATCCACGAGGCGTGAGACACGGGCCGGGTGGAGCAGATAGTCGAGCGTGAGGTCGGCGGCGGTCTCGGCGGCGGCGAGCGGATCAAAGGCCGGCTCGGTGCGTGTATCGAAATGCTCGCGACCGCGCGGGTAGCCGGGCGGGCGGGGCGGAATGAGCGCCAGCAGGTTCTCGGGGAGGACGAGTGCCGACGGTGCCAGGGTGCGCAACAGGGCGGCGAGGGCCTGCTCCTGGACGGCGGGATCGATGAATGCGGTGATCAGTTGGCCGTCACCTTTTACGGCATAGGTATAGTCGAGGCCGCCGATGACCTTCGAGGTCGCGTCGACTTGGTAGCGGTGAAACAGATACATCGGCGCGAGCACATCCTCCATCTCGGCGAGGGGGGCGCCGGGGCGCAGGGCGTTGGTCGAGAAGTTGGCCAGCACCTTCTGGCGAATGGCCATCATGCGATCCAGTTCCGCGGCCGGGCCGGTGCCGTTGTCCCAGAGGTGGGCGGTCGGGCTGGCGCCGCCCAGGGGACGCGCGTCTTGATCGGTCAGGTAGAGCAGGCCGGCGCGTTGCGAATCCCTGAGAATCGCGTCGAGCGCGGTGGCTTCGTCGGTGCCGGGAGCGAAGTCGCTGTAGCCAAACTTGATGGCCTGCCGATCATACGCGCCGATGCCGATGGTGTAGGCCTTTTGCAGGTCGATGTTGCCCAGGGCGTCGAGCGTCACGAGCGGGTGCGGATAGTCCATGACCGACGCCCGCTGGTTCATGCTGGACGCGAAGTTGTGGCGCAGGCCGAGCGTATGGCCGACCTCATGGGCGGAGAGCTGGCGGATGCGGGCGAGCACCATCTTCATCAGGGCCGGATCGGTCGGTTTGCCTTCGGCGTAGGGCTGGAGCAGGCCTTCCGCGATGAGGAGGTCCTGGCGCGCGCGCAGGGAACCGAGACTGACCTGGCCTTTGATGATTTCGCCGGTGCGCGGGTCGACGACGGAGGCGCCGTAGGACCAACCACGGGTCGAGCGGTGCACCCATTGAATGAGGTTGTAGCGCACGTCCATCGGGTCGGCGTCGGCCGGCAGGACCTTGACCTGAAAGGCGTTGCGATAGCCGGCGGCCTCGAAGGCCTGATTCCACCAGGAGGCACCCTCGATCAACGCGGAGCGGATGGGTTCGGGCGTGCCGGGATCGAGGTAGTAGATGATGGGCTCGACGGCGTCGCTCATCGCGGCGGCGGGGTCCACTTTGGCGAGACGATGGCGGTTGATGAAGCGCTTCATGATCGGCTGATCAATGGGCGTCGCGAAGTCCATGTATTCAGTGATGCCATACCCCGAGCGCACGTCGTAGGCGCGGGGGTGATAGTGGTCGTCGGGCAGTTGAACGAGCGAGTGGTGCATGTGCACCGTGATCGCTTCGGGCGACGGCACGACCGAGCGCACCCAGGCGCCGGTGGGTTTGCCGGTGAGGGTGATGAGGCTCTCGAATTCGGTGTTCTCGGGGAAGTTTTTGGTGCGTTCGAGGAAGAGGGCGGAGCGACTCGTATCGACGGAGTAGTTGCCCTGCTTGGCGGCTTCGAGGCGGCGGGCGACCCCGTGGGCATCCTGCAGGAGAAATGAGGTGAAATTGATCAACACGTGATCGTCGCTCTCGGCCACGATCTCGAAACCGGCGAGCGTGGATTGAGCGAAGGCCTGTTCGACGGATTGGCGCTCGAGCACGTCGTCGCTGACGGCGCGGAAGTCATAGTTGGGCTGGACGAGGAGGACCTTCGGGCCGCTGCGCACAAACTTGACCACGCGTTCGCGCCCGAGCTGGCCGCGGTCGAGGCCGATGTCGTTGGAACCGACGCCGGCCGGAAGGGAGTTCACGTAGAGGAACTCTTGATCGAGCCGGGGAATTTCGAGAAAGACGGTGCCCTTTTTGGCATCCCAGTAGAACGGGAAATAGCCGTCCTGCGCCGCCATGTCGGCGGTGTATTGCGCGATTGATTGGCCCGCGGTTTCCTTGGTGGACGTGGTATCGGGCGACGGTGCGGCGGCGAAGACGGCGGTGGGGGTGACCGCGAGCAGGGTTATGAGGAGCAGACGACGGTTCATGGTAGATGGGACGGAAAGGGAAGCGGGCGTCGGGGGCGACGTTTTCGGCGAAAAAGCAGGATATGCGCCGCGATGAACCTCAGGAAGACACTCGCCCGTGATCCCGGGGCCGTTCATCGCGTCGGAGCGCCGATCAAGCAAGAGCGCTGGCATTCTGCGCCGGTTTCGCTTCAGCTTTCGGCCATGATCAAACGCTTCGTCCTCGCTGCGGTGTTCGGAGTCAGTGCGGCCTTGGCTGCTTCGCCCGTTGATGTTCCCGGTTTTAGTCACGTGAAAACCGTCGGCGACATCTCGGAATATCTCGGTGAGGCCAACGGCCTGACCGTGCTGCTTTATCCAGATAGTTCGGCGCCGGTGGTCACGTTCATGGTCACCTATCTGGTGGGATCGCGCAACGAGGTGACCGGCACGACGGGCGCGACTCATTTGCTGGAGCACCTGATGTTCAAAGGCTCGACGCACTTCAACCAGGAGAACGGCAATGGCTACGACCAGACGCTCGACCCGCTCGGCGCGCAGAACAACGCGACGACCTGGTTTGACCGCACCAATTATTACGTGAATTCGCCGAGCGATCACCTCGCCACCATCGTCGCGCTGGAGGCGGATCGCGTGCGCGGGCTGCTGTTGCGCGAATCCGACCGGAAGCCGGAGATGACGGTCGTGCGCAACGAGTTCGAGCGCGGCGAGAACTCGCCCATCAACGCGCTGATCGACCAGATCGGGGCGGCGGCCTTCGTCGCGCATCCGTATCACCACTCCACGATCGGCTGGCGGAGCGATATCGAGAATGTGCCGATCGAAAAGCTGCGCGCGTTTTACGACACCTATTATTGGCCCAACAACGCCACGGTGAGCGTCATCGGCGACTTCGACCCGGCCACGGCCCTTGAGCTTATCGGCGAACAGTTTGGGGCGTTGCCGCGTTCGCCGGAGCCGATTCCGCAACTCTACACGACCGAGCCGGAGCAAGACGGTCCGCGGCGCATCATCGTGAAACGTGCCGGCCAGCTCGGCGTCGTCGACATCGCGCACAAGATCCCGCCCGGGACCGATCCCGATTATCCGGCGGTGACGGTGTTTAGCCGCATCCTTTCCTCGGGTAAAAACAGCCGCCTTTACCGGGCGTTGACCGACCCGGGCCTCTCCACGGGGGTCGAGGCGTTCGCATTCTACAACCACGACATGACGCTCCATCACACCTTGATTCCGCTGGCGCCGGATGTGCCGCACCAGAAGGCGGAAGACCTCGCGCTGGCGGAAATCGCGCGGATCCAGACGGACGGCGTGACCGAGAAGGAAGTGGCGGCGGCGATCAGCCAAATCCTCTCGGAATCGGCGTATGATCGGGACGGGCCTTTCGCGATTGCGGGCGTGCTCAACGAGCATATCGCGGTCGGCAACTGGGCCGCCTACTACACGATGGACGAGGCGATTCGCGAGGTCACGCCGGCCGATGTGCAACGGGTCGCCCAACGCTACTTTATCGAGGATCGCAGCACGACGGGCTGGTTCGTGCCGCGCGTCACCGCCGACCAGTAATCGCTTACCGCTCTTGACCATGCAGACCATGAAAACGCGTTTTCTTTTTTTCGTCGTTGTCGGTTGCGCGGCGCTCGCCGTGTCGTCGCGGGGGGCGGCCCCGACGGACATTGCGTCGAACATCACGCACACGACCTTGCACGGGCTTGAGGTCTATACGCTCCCCACGGGCGTGCGCGACGTCGTCACGATCGTCGGCAGCCTGCCCGCCGGCGACGCGGCGACCCGCGGCGGCAATCCCGCCATCGCGACCTTGGTGGGCGACATGCTTGATCAAGGCACACGCAAGCAGGACAAGTTCGCCATCGCCGAAAAACTGGAGGCGGTCGGAGCCGAGCTCAGTTTTAGCGTGAGCAATGACTCACTCAATATCTACGGGCGCTGCCTCTGGAAGGATTTGCCGGTCGTGCTCCATTTGCTCATCGAGCAACTGCGGGAGCCGGCGTTCGACGCGGAGGAATTTGAACGGGTCAAAGCGCGCTTGATTGGCGGCATGCAACGTTCGTTGGAAGACCCGGAGACCTTGTCCGATGAGGCCTTCAACAACGCGATCTACCCGACCGATCATCCGAATTACGCCACGCCGGTCGCCACTTTCGTGAAGGCGGTGGACGAAGCCACCCTCGACGAGGTGAAGGCGTTTCACGCGAGCCACTACGGACCCAACGGGTTGCTGCTGGCGCTCGTGGGCGACATCGACCCGACCGAAGTTACCAACGTGTTGGCGGGTGAGGTCACGGATTGGGCGGGCGGCTCGAGCGTCGTGCGGGCGGCGTTGCCGGCCACCTCCGCGCCAGACCAGGACACGACGGTCAACGTCGACATGCCGGACAAGACCAGCATCAGCGTCGTTTGGGGGCAGTCGACGGGACTCACCTACCGCGATGCCGACTCGCTCGCGTTGGATGTGGGCACAGCCATTCTCGGCAGTGGTTTCACGGGACGGCTGATGGCCAATGTGCGGGATAAAGAAGGGCTCACCTACGGGATCTACGCCGACAATACCCGCGACACCTATAACGACGGCGAGTGGTTCATCAAGGCGACCTTCGCGCCGGAGTTGCTTAACGAAGGCATCGCGTCGACGCGCCGTCAGCTCGAATCCTGGTATCGCGATGGCGTCACAGCCGCCGAACTCGCAGAGCGGAAAACCAATCTCATCGGGTCTTACAAATTGCAGCTGGCGACCACGCGTGGGCTCGGCGGCACGATCTTGCGCACGGTGCAGCGGGGTCTGCCGTTGACCTCGATCGATACCTATGCGGAACGGGTCGATGCGCTGACCTTGGCGGAGGTGAATGGCGTGATTCGCAAGTATCTCAACCCCGAGAACATGATTCAGGTACGGGCCGGCACCTTGCCGGGCGGCCAATAGGGCGCGGCGGCACGACCGCGCGAGCGGACCCGGCCGAGACGGGCGAGCTCGCCGCCTGAGGGGTAACGCGGGCAGAAGCCTCCGTATTCTGGGGATATTTAGGCGGGAGCGCCTTAAGGCGGCTGGATTTGGACCGATAGACTAAAGTCCCGGCGATGGATTGGGGATGGACGGCCATCTTCCTCTCTCCGCTGAACCCAATCACCATGATGCGCTCACCCTTCTATATGCAGGTTGCAAGGCGGAGCCGTTTCGGCGCCACCGATGCGTCATCGCGGAGTTGCCGATGAGCGGGGCTGTTGCAGCGGCGGCCCAATCGGGAGATTCAGGGGACAGGGGGGCGTGGTCAGCGGTTCGGTCCCCTCGGCGCGTGTCCTTTTTCCTTCGTCTCGTGGGACTTGTGGTGGGGCTGATCGTGGTGACGGTAGTGGTGGCGACGTGGCTGACCTATCGGTTTAACCGTGCGACGCTGGAGCAGTCTCTGGGCGCGGAGTTACTTGCGGTGGCGAAAACGATCTCGGCGCAGATCGAGGGGGATGGGCTCGCCTTCATCCATCAGTTGCCGGATGGCAGCATCAGTGCCCCCGATTTGTTCGAAGCCTATCGGAAACAATTGCTGGCGGCGAAGCGGGTGAACGACCTGTCCGGCCACGGGAGTCCAATTTATATCATGCGCCCGGCTTGGGACTTCGCGAGAAGCGGCAACTTGGAGTTTGTGGTGATGACCGATGCGGCGGCCGACGGCAGTTACTTTGTGGGGAATCTTTACCCGGCCGAAGCGCACAACCGGGCGGCGTTGGCCGGTCAGGCGGCCGCCACCGGCGTTTATCAGGATGCGGAGGGCACGTGGATCTCGGCCTGTGTGCCGATCTATGATGAATTCGGCACGGTGGTCGCGGTGTTGCAGGCGGATCGCACGGTGGATTTTTTCTACGATCACGTGCGGGCGCACTCGCGTCCGTTGGTGCTCGGGGCGCTGATCGGCGTGATCGCGGCGGCGTTGGCGGCGGTATGGTTTGCGCGCAATCTGGTGCGGCCGGTGCGGCAGTTGTCGGCGGCGACGGCGCGGTTGGCCGCCGGCGATTTTGCGTGTCCCGTGCCGGTGGAGCGTTCCGATGAACTCGGTGATCTGGCGGTGAGTTTCAACCGCATGGCGGACGAGTTGCGCGCATCTCACGATCACGCCCAAGCCCAGCAGAAGGCCCTGCAGGAAAGCTTTCTTCAAGCGCAGGCGGCCTCGCGGGCGAAGGACGAGTTTCTTGCGACGATGAGTCACGAGCTGCGCACGCCGATGAACGCCATCATTGGCTTTAACGCGTTGTTGAAGGACACGATGCTGGAGCCGGAGCAGCGCGATTACGTGGGTCTCGTCGGGGCGAGCGCGAAAAAGCTGCTCGGTGTGATCAGCGACATCCTCGACTATACAAATATCGAGACGGAGCCGCAGCCGGCGGAGGCGCCGGCGTTTCCGCTGGCGGAAGTGGTGCTGGCAGGGATCGAGCGAGGTTTGCCCGAGGCGGAATCGAAAGGCTTGCGCTTCGTGACCCCCGATGTGGAACGGCTCAACCAGACCGTGCACGGCGATGTGGCGCGACTGCGTCAGGTGCTGTTTATCCTGTTGGACAACGCGATGAAGTTTACGGAGCGCGGGGAAGTGCGTTTCGAAGTGACGACCACGGATAAACCCGGCAGGCGACTGACGGTGTTGTTTCGGGTGATCGATACCGGCGTGGGCATTCCGCTGGAGATCGTGCCGCACTTGTTTCGGCCTTTTGTGCAGGCGGATAGTTCCAGCACGCGCAACTTTGAGGGATCTGGGCTGGGCTTGGCCATCGCCAGACGCTTGGTCGGGCGGATGGGAGGCACGATTGCAGTCGAAAGCAGAGACGGGGCGGGTTCGACCTTCACGGTCGAACTCACGCTCCCCCTCGTCGAGGAGCTTGAGCGGAGAGTTCAGCGGGGGCCGAGGGCAGAAGCCTCGCTGTCGTCGGCGCCTGCTTCATCAGTTTCTCGCAGCTCGGTTATCCGGCCCTCGGGGACGGGGCAGCGGGTATTGATCGTGGAAGACAACCCGGTGAACCAAAAGCTGATCGAGCGCATCGTGCATCGGGCCGGGCATGTGACCGCGCTGGCGGAGAATGGCGAGGTGGCGTGCCGTTTGCATCTGGCCGACCCGTTCGACGTGGTGTTGATGGATTTGCAGATGCCGGTCATGGACGGTCTCACCGCGACGCGCTGTATCCGCGAATACGAACAGCAGCGCGCCACGCGGCGGGTGCCGATCATCGCGATCACGGCCAACGCGCTGGTCGGGGACGACCAACGCTGTTTTGATGCGGGGATGGATGCCTATCTGACGAAACCGGTCGATCCGGAATGTCTGACGGCGGCACTGTTAACTTACGGCAATGCGACCGCGCGGGTTCAGTGAGCCGGCTACCTGCTGGTCAGTAGGTAGTTTCATCACTTGCCCCCGTCGGCCTCGGCAGCTTTTTTTAACTCACATGCGGTTATGCTTCCTCGTGCTCCTCGGACTGGGCTTGGCAGGAGGGTTTCACGGCCATGCGGCGACCGTGGACGCGGAGGGGCGCCCGGTCTATTCAGTCGGCGTATTGAACGACAACTACCCCTATGCGTTTTTGCCGGAAGGGGGCGGTGCCGTGGAAGGATTTGGCGTCGAGTTGTTGGCGGCCATGAAGCGGGTAACGCAGCTGCAGACCATCGACGTTTTGGGAGACACGCCCACGATTCACGCGAAGTTCGAGGCCGGGGAGTTGGATATGCTGTGTGCTCTCGCCTACTCCAAGGAGCGGGCTGAGCGCTTCGCATTCAGCGCATCGTATCTGGAGTTGGGGCAATCGGTTTTTGTGCGGCCGGAGTTTGCCCACATTCGCGATCTGCAGGATTTGCGGGGCCTGCGGCTTTTGGTGCATGCCGGTAGTTTAGGCGAACAAACCCTGTTGGCCGCCGGTTTGGGGGATAGCATCGTTCACGTGGCGAACGGCAGCGAGGCGTTACGTCGCATGAGCGAGGGCGACGGCGACGCGACCCTCGCGACCTTGCTTACCGGCGCATCGATCATTGATCGGAACGGCTATGAACTGGTGCGCTTGCCGATCAATTTTCCGGACGATGCGGTCACCTACTGTTTCGCGGTGCAGAAGGCGCACGGCGACCTGTTGGCGACGCTCAACGAAGGTCTCGCCGTGCTGCACCGCACGGGGGAATTTGATCTGATTTATCGGAAATGGTTCGGTCGTCTTGAACCGCGTCGGTTTGGTCCGGTGGAGGTTTTGCTGGCGGTTTGCGCGGGCTTGTTGGTCGCCTTTCTCGTGGCGGTGGCGTGGGCGATCCATCAACGGCGTTTACACGAAAAACTGGCATCGGCCCACGAGGCATTGGTGCGTTCAGAGCTACACTACCAGGAGGTGTTCGATGCGACCCCGATACCGGTGGTCGTTATCCATGTGGTGGCCGATGAAACGGGGAACCGATTACAGCTCACCGAATCGAATCCGGCGGCGTGGAGACTATTCGCTTGGTCCGATCACCCCGGGAAAGTGGATTTGGCGGGGCATGCGCCGGCCTTCGCCCCGCTGTGGGCGGTGACCGCAGCGGTAAAACCCAACACGTCGCCGGTCCCCGCAGAGATTCAGATTGATCGGCCCGGGGGGCCGGCGCTGCACCTCCGTTGGTCTGCGGTGCGGGAAAACAAGCGCATCCTGCTCCTGCTCGAAAACGTGACGACCGAAGTCGCGGCGGCGGTCGAGCTGCGCCAAGCTGAACATCAACTGCGGCAGTCTCAGAAGCTCGACGCCCTTGGCACGCTTACCAGCGGCATCGCCCATGATTTCAACAACATCCTCGCGGGAATCTTCGGCAACGCGGAGCTCCTGCGCATGGAGTGCGCCGGACGACCGCAGGCGTTGGCGTTTGCGGGGAATATCCTCGCGGGCAGTCGCCGTGCCCGGGATCTCGTGCGGCAGATTCTGACGTTCTCCCGGCATGGCGAGACGGAGGGCCGCGATGTTGATCTCCATCAGGTCGCGGTCGAAACGCTCAACCTCATCCGCGCCGCCGTGCCGAAATCGGTTCAACTCAGTTACCAGGGGAGCGCCGCCGCCGCCCCGATCTGGGGCGACCCGACGCAGATTCACCAAGTGCTGCTCAATCTTCTCACCAATGCGGCGCAAGCCATCGGTGAACGGCCGGGCACGATCACGCTCTCGCTCCGCGATCATGTGGGGCGCGGAGCCCTCCCACCGTCGAAGCCCGATAAACGCCCGCCAGGCACTTATCACTGTATCGAGGTGGTCGATACCGGGGAGGGGATGCCCGCCGAGGTGGTGGCGCGTGTTTTCGAACCCTTCTTTACGACGAAGACGAAGACCCGTGGCACCGGCCTCGGCCTTTCCGTGGCGCACGGCATCGTGCAACGACACGGCGGAGTGATTGAGATCGAAAGCACCGTGGGCGTGGGCACGCGGGTCAGGATGTGGCTGCCTGCGGTGGTGCCGGGGAAGAGCGGGGATAACCTGGACCCCGGGGATTTGGCGCCGGTCGCGACCGACGCGCCGGAAGTTCTGGTGATCGACGACGAGACGGGAGTCGGCGAGGCGTTGCAGCGGATGTTGACGCGTTTCGGTTGCCGTCCGACGACCATGGCGGATCCGGTCGCGGCGCTGGCCCTTTTCGCGGCGCAGCCTGACCGTTTTCGCGCGGTGCTGAGTGACCTGTCGATGCCGGAGCGCAGCGGCTTGGAGGTGCTTCGGGTGATCCTCGCGACGCGTCCGCAGATGCCGACGATGTTGATGACTGGATTTTGGACCAACGGGTCGAAGGAAAAGGCCCGCGATCTCGGGGTGCGGATATTGACCGAAAAGCCGATCGGCCTGACGGAGTTGCACCGATTCATGACCGAGTTACTGGGAGGATCCGGTTCGCCGGGAAGCGATGGCGTGGCGGCGAAAGGCTAGAAACGCCTGCGTGTTTTCCGCGTCTGCGACCACGCTATATCACTTAGATCCGCGCAATTGAGGTGTGCGGAAGATGGTCTAGCTTGGAGACATGAAAACGCTTCCCCCAGTCTCCTCCTTGTCGCAAATTTTGATCGCTTTGGCGTTGGTGGGTTTGGCGGCGCCAATCCATGCCGCTGAGCCGATGAAGACGGATCGTCTCTACGAGGTCGGGCTGAGCCCGCAGGCGCCCATCGACCAGGCGTCGAGCGAAACGGAAATGGCGCCGGTCGTCTCGGTGTTCTCGCGCCCGCAAGGCTTCGAGATCGTTCCCGATGAGACGGAAGCGCGTTGGTCGAATATCGCGCGCCATCAGGATATCCCCGAGGCTGCGGTCCAGGCGAGCTCCGCCCAGGCGGAGCTGGTGTCGCAGGATACCTGATACGTCGGGCCCGGGGGTTAATCTAGGCCGAACGCTTCGCGGAGTTCTTGCAGGGCGCTGTCGGGCATCGGCACGAGGGGGCCGAGAGGTCGGCTCAGTTGCAACGCCTCGGCGGTGGCCTCCAGCACTTCGAGTCGGTCGAAGGCTTCGAGCAGGGTGCGTCCCACGATGAGGGCGCCTTCGTTTTCGATGAGGAGCACCGGACACCGTTTGAGTGACATGCGCGCCGCGAGCGCGGCTGCATCATCGACCACACAGGCGAAGGGCACTTTCGGCGCGTCGCCGAGGACGAGGTAGCTCTCGGGAATCGTGCGGGAGCTGAAGTCTGCCCCCGCCATGCAGAAGGCGGAGGCGCACATGGGTTGAGCGTTGATGATGACACCGATGTCGGGGTTCGCCGCGTAGATCAGCCCGTGCAGATGATGCGTGCGGCTGGCCCGTTTGTCGCCCTCCGCGGCATCTTTGGTCGCCCGCACCAAGCTGGACGGTTGCAGATCGAGCCGGTCGCGGCGCCGCGGGGTGATGATAAACTGAGTCCCGTCCAAACGGGCGGAGATTGAGCCGGCCGTGGAAATCATGAGGCGTTGCCGGTAGGCCCGATGGGCAAAGTGGCAAATCTCGGTGCGAAGCTCGCGCTCATGATTGGTGAGCGTGGCGGAAGGGAGGGGCGCGAGGGGAGGCACGGCGCGGTCGGCAAGGCAGGTATCCGGGAGCGTGCGCAGGGCGCCGAGGGCCGATGCGCGGATGACGGTTTGCGCGACGAATTCCAACGTCTCGAAGCGCTGAAACGCTTCGGCCAGATCGCGGCCGCCGATGACGACGCCGTGATTTTCCAACATCACACAATCCGCGCCGTCCGCAAAGGTTTCGGCGATCTTGTCGCCCAGCTCCTGGCTTCCCGGGCACGCGTAGGCGGCATAGGCGACTTTTCCACAGACGCTATGGGCATGGGTCTGCACGCGGGTCTCGGGCAGGCGTCGCACGATGCTGAACGCGACGAGCGCGCCGGGGTGGGCATGAACGATTGCCTTGATGTCGGGGCGCCGGCGGTAGATCTCGCGGTGAAAGGGAAACTCCGAAGACGGCGGATGCAGGCCTTCGCGGGAGCCATCAGGTTGCATACGCACCACGTCGGTCGCGCGCAGGGAGCCTTTGTCGACGCGGGACGGAGTGATCCAAATCGAACCGTCGGGATCGAGGATCGACAAGTTCCCCCCCGACGTCGTCGTCATGTGGTAGCGATAGATCCGGTCCATCGTTGCCACCAGTTCGTCCCGCGGATGCAGCCAAGTGGAGGAGTCCATGGCGGGATTTTTGCTCGGGCCGGGGCGAAGTCAAAATTGCGCCAAGGCGTGACGCGGGGTTCGCAAAATATGCGAACCTCGCGGGGCCCGACGCTAGTTCGGCGCCTTCCAGAGCGGGTTGGGCACGTGGGCGGCGGCCATCAGGCGATCCGCCCGTGCGACCTCGGCGGGATGATCGGCGGCGAGATCATGGGTCTCGGCGACATCGTTGGTGAGATCGTAGAGTTCGATCGGCCCGGTGAACATCGGGATGCGCACGGCCTTCCAATTTTCGAAGCGAATCGCTTGGGCCGAGGTGCCTTCGTAGAACTCCCAGTAGAGTGTGTGGGCGTCGTCGCGGGACGACGCGTGGCCGTGCAGCGCGTCGGTCAGATCGATTCCGTCGTGGGCGGGAATGGCGCTGCTGGGGGCGCCGGCCAGGGCGGCAAACGTGGGCAGGAAATCGGCGAAGGAGGTCACCTGAGGGGTCGTGGTGGCGGGGGCGATCTGGCCGGGCCAGCGAGCGATCAGCGGGATGCGCACGCCCCCTTCGTAGAGGTCGCGCTTCACGCCGCGGAGGCCGCCGCCGGAGTTGAAGAACGCGGGGTCGTGGCCGCCTTCGGCGTGGGGACCGTTGTCGGAGGTGAAGACCAGCAGGGTATGATCGGCGATGCCTAGTTCGTCGAGTTGGGCCATGATACGCCCGACGTCGGCATCGAGGCGGGCGACGGTGGCGGCGAAGTCACGCTCCGGTTTCGGCCAGCTCGGATCAATGAAATCGCGCGGGGAATCCGGCGGGGCTTCCATGCCGTCATCGCCGGCTTCGTTGTTGGCGTGCGGTAGCGTGACGGGGAGATAGAGGTAGAAAGGCGCGTCGCGGTGGCGCTCGATGAAGCCCATGGCCTCGGTCATGAACAGGTCTTCGCTGTGGGTGCGGCGCACGGTGGCGACGCCTTGGCCGTATTTGCCTTCGTCGGGCACGACGTTGGGCAAGGTGATGCGTTCCTCGTTGCGGTAGAGGAAGCTCGGGTAACTGTTGTGGGCGTGCGTCTGGTCGAGATATCCGAAGAAGAAATCGAAACCTTTCTGTGTCGGCACGGCGTCGGTGCCTTCGTAGCCCAGACCCCATTTACCGACGATCCCGGTGGCGTAGCCGGCCGATTTTAAGACCGACGCGACGGTCTCGTCCGACGAGCGCAGGCCGACCTTGAGGTTGCCGCGCACTTCGATATGGCCGGTGTGGCGGCCGGTCATGAGGACGTTGCGAGAGGGCGCGCACACGGTGCTGCCGGCGTAGGCTTGGGTGAAACGCAGTCCTTCCGCGGCGAGTTGATCGAGGTGTGGCGTGGGGATTTTGGTTTGCCCGTAGGAACCGAGGTCACCGTAGCCGAGATCGTCGGCCATGATGAAAATGATGTTCGGGCGGATGGGTTCGGCGGCGCGCCCGGAGGTGAACAACGCGGACAACGCCACGCCAAACGCGGCGAGCCGGGGGTAGAGGTAACGCATGCCCACACCCGTAGGCGGTGGAATCGATCAATGCGATTCATACCCTTGCCGAACAATCCGGCACGGCGGGCCGGGGCCGTCTCGATGCTTGCCCGATGAACCGGCCTGCGCTCGGATGTGGGGTCATGGTCGACCTGGGTAAGCCCTTGCAGATTCGGCGGATCGCAGCGGAAGAAACGGCGGTGACCGACGCGGCGTGGCGCCTGCTCAACCGGGCGCAAGGCGACGGGCTTTTTGGGCGCGATTACGTGGCGCGGCACAGCGATGGTGAACAGGGAATCACGGTCGGCGCATGGCGCGCGGATGTTCTCGTGGGCGTGGGCTGTGCGGAATTGCTGACGGGACTCGACTATTACTTGCCGTTTGAATCCGGCATCACGGCACGGCTGGCCGGCGAACGGGTGGGCTCGTTGTGCACACTTGCGGTTGAAGAACACTGCCGCGGGCAAGGCATCGGCCAGCAGCTCGGGCGGGCGCGTCTGGCGTGGTTGCGCGAGCGCGGATGCACGACGGTGTTGGCGGTGTCGTGGTTGAGCGGGCTGGCGCACACCTCCGACCGCGTTTTTGAGAAACTCGGGTTTGAGGGCGGAAAAACCGTGCCGGCGTTTTATCGAGCGGATGCGCTGAAACACCCCTTCGATTGCCCGGGCTGTCGGCAGGTGCCCTGCGCGTGTGCTGCCCGACTTTACGAATATCGGTTTGTGTAGCGCGGCGGCGAGCTGCGGTCGCCGCCCTTGGTGGATTGCACGGCAACGCAAAAACCCGACCCACGTGGATGGATCGGGTTTTCTGCTCAGGGGATGGACGAGGCCGGTCAGGGCACTTCGTAAATTTCGATGAGGCCGGTGCCGACCGCGCCGCCGACTCCGCTCAGTTGCACGGTGTAAGCACCGGGATCGAGGGCGATGAGGAGCGCGGCATCCTTGTTGGTGGTGCCGATACCGAAGGCGCCGACGCGGTTGGTGGCGTCATCGATATCGACCAGGTTGGCGGCTTCACCGATGTTGTCGTTGGCGGCGATGACGACGCCGGCCGAGTTGAATAAAGTCAGCTTCGGGTCGGCAACCGCATCCGCCACGCCGAAGCCGGCGAGGCTGGGGCCCACGCCGCGGATGAGGACCGATTTCGGGCGGGTGCCGTCGACGACGAATCCGGCGATCGGTGTGCTGGTCGCGGAGATCGCCGCGCGGGTGGACAGGTTGAGCATTCGAGCGGGCAGCGCGATCCGGTAGACGAGCACCATGTTGTCGTTCTCGAACCCGGCGTCGTAAGCGCCGCCGTCTTGAAAGCCATTGGCCGTGATGAAGTCGTTGTCATTACCGACAAACAGGAACCAGTCGTCCGGGGTGGTGGGGTCGAGCGAAGGCACGAGCGACAACGCCTCCCACTTTTCGGAGAGATTGTTGGCGTCGTCGGGGGCGCCGTTGTGCAGACCGAATTTGGCCAGCTCCGTGGCGTCGTTCAGGTCGATGAAGTCGTGGCGGGAAGCCGGGGTGATGCCGGCCGCGAGCACGCCGCCCGGGGCGATGGGGTTGGCCGCGCTGTCGTAGTTGCCGCCGGCGATGTTGGTCGCTCGCGAAATGTCATAGATGACGAGCTTCCGAAAGTTTGACTGCGGATTGGCCAGACCGTGCCCGTTGCTGTCGCGGGCAAGGACGAGGAACTGCGTGCGGTTGATCGCGAGCATTTCGCTCTGCGCGGCAACGAGATCGGCCGAGCCGCTGGAGAACACCGGCAATTGCACCACGTATTCCCCCACGAGCGTCGGGGTGCCGGAGGTGAGGTCGTAGGAGAAGAGGCGCGTGTTTTGGCGCGGACCGGTGCCGCCGGTGCCGCCGTCTTGACGGGTGGCCGACTGCAGCAGCACGAAGAGGGTGCGACCATCGGGCGAGATGGACAGGCCTTCCATGCCTTGGTTGTTCTGGCGACCGGTGAGCGGGTTGCCGATGGCGGGCAGCGGAGTCGGCTGGCCATCCGGCGGATTATTGGAGGCAAACGACGTGCCCGAGGCGCGCACCGGAATGATGGCGGCGGGCGGGGCGATCACGCTCTGCAGCGTGCCGGTGGAGCTGAATTTATAAACGTAGGGACCGTATTCATCGCTCACCCACAGGCTGCCGTCGGGATTGATCACGATGCCCTCGGCGTCGAGGGAGAGGCGACCGTTGAAGGCCTGGGGAAGGGGCGGAAATCCCGCGCGCGAACCGGTGCCGGATGGGGTCGGGTCGTAGGAGGTGAACAGGGTGCCGTCGGCTTCCGTAAACCGGATCGTGTCGAGCAAGGTCAACGCGACCTGATTTTGCGTGCTGCTACCGGTCGCGGAGGGCCGGAACGTGAAGGTGAATTTGTTGAAGCGGGGCGTGTAGTTCGTCGTGCCGACGACATTGTAGCCGCGGTCAGGCTGGGTGAACAACGTGGCGGCGTAGGACCCGTCCGCCTCGCGCCGCCACGTGCGTCGATCGATGGCGAAGGCTGAGAACGAACCGTGGGTTTCGCCAAACTTGTCGCGCAACGCCGCCGGCACGCGGCCGACGCCGACGAGGCCCTTGTTGAGGAAAGAGCGTCCGTTCACGATGACCGGAGAGGTCGTTTGGGCCGGCAAAAACGCGGCGGTGCCAACCGCCACGGCGAGGAGGAGGGCGCGGCTAAGAGGAGCGGCGCCAACGGGTTGTTTCAGCTTCATATGGGATGAAAGCGCCACAATAGCGTGACTCTGTGACGACGCGGCGGCGGTTCGGTGACCGATGGGTAAACTCCGTGCGACGAGGAAAATCATGGTCGCGGACGGCGCGGCAAAGAAGTTGCTACATCGCGGAAAAGTTACCTACGTTGATCGTTCGATAAATGAATGAGCTCTCCAACGAGCTGTTAGTCGTGCTGCTTTTGCTGCTCGGAAACGGCCTATTAGCCATGGCGGAAATCGCCTTGGTTTCCGCCCGTAAGTCCCGTTTGAGGGAACTGGCGGAAGACGGTGATCCGAAGGCGGCGAAAGCGGTGGCCATGGCGGCGGCACCGACGCGCTTTCTTTCCACCGTGCAGGTTGGCATCACGCTCGTGGGCGTGTTGGCCGGCGCGTTGGGCGGCGGGGTGCTGACGGATCAGTTGGCGGCGGCCATGGTCGACCTGCCATGGGTGGGGGCGGTCGCGCATGGCGTTGCGCTGGGCTTGGTCGTGACCGGCATCACGCTCGTCTCAGTGATCTTGGGGGAGCTCCTGCCGAAGCGCATCGCGTTGCAGAATCCGGAGCGGGTGGCGGTGAGCTTGGTGGGTTTTGTCGGTGCCTTGTCCCGGGTGATTTCTCCGGTGGTGTCCCTGTTGACCGATCTCGCCCTGAAGCCGATCGGGCTCGGCAAAGCGCCGCCGGAAGCTGCGGTCTCCGACGAAGAAATCAACATATTGGTGGAGCAGGGTTTCTCGGCCGGCGTCTTCGATGAGTCGGAGCGCGACATGGTCGCCGGGGTGCTCGAACTCGATCAGTTGCCCGTGACCGCGATCATGACGCCGCGACCGAAGATGGTGTTTTTGAACCTCGCCGATCCCGACGAGGCCAATTGGCGCAAGGTCGTGACGAGCGGGCACTCGCACTTTCCGGTTTACCAGAGCAACCCCGAACACGTGCTCGGCATGGTGTCGGTGAAAGCGATCTGGGCGAATCAGGCCTTCGGGCTCTCCACGCCGTTGCGCAACCTGCTCACGCCGCCGCTTGTCGTGCCGGAAACGCTGATGTGCAATCAGTTGCTGGAGCAGTTCAAGAAATCCGGCAAACACACCGCGCTCGTCGCCGATGAATTCGGCACGATCCAAGGTATCACCACGCTGATCGACATGCTTGAGGCCATCGTGGGCGATCTGCCCGATCCCGGGCAGCGGGCGGCGCCGGCGGCCAAGAAGCGTGAGGACGGCTCTTGGTTGGTCGATGCTTCGCTCGATATCGACGAGGTGAAAGAGATGCTGGAGCTCGATGATTTACCCAACGAGGACGATGCCGATTTCCAAACCTTGGGCGGATTTGTCATGACGTTTTTCGGTCGGATTCCGGCTGAGGGCGACCGCTTCGACGCCGAAGGTTGGCGCTTCGAGGTGATGGACATGGATCGCCACCGCATCGATAAGATCCTCGTGTCCAAGGTGCCGGTCGCCTCGGACGCGGCCGAGGAACAGGTCGCGGGTTGACCCGAGCCGACGGTGGCGGCGCATGCGGATAACCTGCGAGTAACTTCGGGCAACTCGCGTTTGCCTTCCGGCTCTTCGCGCCCAGCTTTTCGATCTACGCAGCCATGAGCAGCAACGACGCATGCAAGACCCCTTCACCGGCTCCCCGACCTGCATCTGCGGCGGACGGCTCCCGTCCGTCCACGACTACGCCGCTCTTCAGGACGATCACGAGCGAAGATTGGAAGCGCTCGCTCGCTTCCGCACGGCGGCGGCGCGCGTCGGCATCGGAACGGATCCGGACGATGATCTCGTCCTCTGGGAATCCGACGAAATCAGCCTGCTAGCGGGCGCGGACGCGCTCTGGGGCGAGCTGGATGCGGCGGCACGCGCGTTTCGCGCTTTCCTCCCGATCGTGCCGTTGGACGCCTTTGGTTTCCCGCCGGAAACGGATGATTTGCTCGGTGAGGGCAGCCCGCGCTTGCGCCCGATCAGCAGCGGGGTGGAGGCCACGGCCTTCGAAGCCGAAGATCATTCCATCTACAAGTTTTACCCCCCGCGGGAAGATGGCCGCATCGGCGGGAGTTTTGGCTTCATCCGCGGCGAGGACGTGGCGCTCTATGCGGAAGCGAGCGACGGCAGTTACCAAGCGATGTTGGAAAAGATCGCCCTGATTTTGGCGTTGGACGGGATGCCGACGGAGGTGGTCGGGGTGACGCCCGAGGGCGTGCTCGTGGCCAAGCAGACCTTGGGCGAACGGCTCGGCGAAGGGGCCGATACTTCGGCGGTGCAACCCGCGGCGTTGATTCCGATCCCGGCCCGGTTCTTGCGGGCTCATCGGGATCATCCCCGGTTGTTTTTCTATCAGGGCGCGCCGTGGTTGGTGGCGGATCTGCACGCCAAAAATTTGGTGCGAGCGGCGGATCACCGACTTCGGGCGATCGACTTGCTCGCGGCTCCGTTTCCGCTCGATCTGGTGGCCCGCGAACCGCTGTTGGCCGACTGGTTGGAGCGCGTGAGCCTCGACCCGTCGGCCAGCGCGTTACCGAGTGCGCCGGACGACGAGTTGTGAGGGCGCGACGGACTTACTCCGACTTCGCGAGGAACTCGAGGATATCGTCGGCCTGCTTCGTGGTGCTGCCTTGGTGGTCGGCATAGACGATCTTGCCGTCGTGAATGAGGTAGGCCTGGCGGCTGGCAAACATGAGGCCGGGCACGCCGAAGGCCTTCATCACGGTTTTGTCGGTGTCGGCGACGAGGGTGAACGGGAAGTTGTATTTTTCCTTAAACGCCTTTTGCGCGTCCACGTCGTCGGTGCTCACACCGATGACGGCGACGCCTTGGGCGGAAAGCGCTTCGTAGCCATCGCGCAGCGAGCATCCCTGTTTGGTGCAACCAGGGGTATCGGCCTTCGGGTAGAAATAAACCAGAGTGTAGTCGTGTTTGGAATACACGTCGGCGAAATCAAGGGTCTCGCCTGTTTCGGTGGTGCCGGAGACAGCCGGAGCGGTATCGCCCGGATCGAGGGCGCGGGCAGAGGAAAATAGCGGCATAACGGTGAGGAGGAGGCAGGCGGTGAGAAGGCGTTTCATGGTGCGAGGTTTGGGTGTCGGACTAGCATCGGTAGCGCCTCGGCCGAAAATCGCAATGCGCCGATGAAATCATGTGAGAGACCTGCCGGATGCCGTGCTGCCGGGGAGGGGGCACCAAAAACGCCGACGGGGGCAAACCCCCGTCGGCGCGAGCGGAACGTTGCGTCCCGGCGGCAAACCGCCGTTTCGCCGCCTAGAAGTTGTAGGTGAAGGACGCGTTCAGGTTGATCGGCTGCCCGGGGACGGCCGAGGTCCGGCTGCCGGCGGCGAGGATGTAGTCCTTGTCGAGGAGGTTAGCCACTTGCAGGCGGGCGGTCCAAGAGGGCGCTTTGTAGCTGAAGCCGAGGTTGACCAAGGTGCGACCGGCCACCTTGAAGGTGGGCTGGTTGGCGACGAAGGTGCCATCCGGCAGCGGCTTGCTCATGGTGTAGCCGGTGGAATTTTCACCGACCACGTCGCTCTTGTAGTCGACGCCGACGTTCATGCCGAAGCCGGCGAGCGTGCCTTCGAGGAACTGGTAGTCGACGTAGACTGCGCCGTAGGTGTCCGGCACGGCCCGCACCCGCACGTCCGTGATCGGTTGGCGGATCTCAAATGAGGTGAAGTTGCCGATAACCGTGATGTTTTTGTTCACGGCGAACGCGCCTTCCGCTTCCCAACCCTTCGAGTTCAAATCGAGGTAGAGCGGGTTCTGCAACGCATCGGCTTCGGCCTGGCGGCCGAGGGCGACGAGCGTGTAGTATTCGCTGTTCGGCACGGCGTAGTTTTGCTGGGCGATGTCGAAGTAGGCGAAGGAAGCGGTGAGACGGTCGTCGAGGAAGTTGAACTTCACGCCGTATTCGTTCTGGTCGCCGCTGGCGGCACGGAAGCTGGGCCCGTAGGTGCCGGGGTTGAGGGAGCTCGGCATCGTGCCGCCGGAAGAGTTGTAGCTGTAGAACAACGACACGCCGGGGATCGGCTTGGCCACGATGCCCCAGGTCTTGGCGGTCGTGGAGATGCTGTAGTCCGGATAGGTGTTGGCGGGCGGAAGGCCCGTATCGTCGATGCGCTGGAGGTTGCCGAAGTAGCGGGAAACGCCACCGGAGAGGAGCAGGCGATCCTGGAGCAGGCCGAGGCTTTCGTAGGCGAAGAGCTGCAGATCCTGCTGACGACCCGTGCGGTTGCCGCCGCCGAGCGCGAGCGAGGGCTGCGGGAAGTTGTAATCTGGATACGTAATCGAACCCAGATCGTTGGCGGGCACGGAAGGACGGCTGACGGCGGGCAGCGACTTGAATTGGACGCGCGAGTAGTTGCCCGAGACACCGGCGATGGTGGTCGTCTTGAACCATTCCTCGTCGAACTTCATCGCGTAGTCGTTGCGGAAGTGGCCTTCCGTGTAGAACAGATCAACCGCGCCGTTGTTGCGCAGGTAGACGTAGCTGCTCGGATCGGGCAGGGCGGTCGTGGTGGAGGTGGCGACGGCATTGGCGCCGGACTGATCGACCGTCCACACGGTGCCGGGCTCGTATTCGCCGGTGTAGGGATTGCGGGAGATGTTGATGCCTTGGATCGCCGCGCTGGAACCGCCGGCGTCTTCGCGCACGATGTGGTTGGCCATGAACTGCAGGCGGGAGGTCACGTGGTCCCCGAGATTGGAGAGCAACTCGGCCGTCAGACGTTCGGTGCCGCGGTGACGGAAGTCCTGATCATTGCCGAAGTTGAAATCGCGGGGGAGGCCCTTGGCGATGATGGCGTAGTCATTGCTGCCCACGCTCGGGTCGATCGGCAGGCCGCTGATCGTTGATTCGCGGTTCTGCATGATCTCGGCCTTCACGATCAGTTTGTGATCGGGGCTGAGCTGCCAGGCGATCGACGGCGCAAACATGTAGCCGGTGCGGAACTGGCCGTCGGTGTAGCCGGTGCTGTCCCAATAGGCGGCGACAACGCGCACGCCGAGTGTATTGTCGGCGGTAATGGTGCGGTTCACGTCGGCGCTCACGCCGGTGGTGTTGTATTGCGAAAGGTCGAAGGAGACCGAGGTCTTGTCCTTGCCGAGAATGGGCGACTTCGTGATCGGGTTGAACTGGCCGCCCGGACTGCCGCCGGGGACGAGAATCGCGTTCGGCCCCTTGATGATTTCGATGCGCTCGATGTTGTAGGGCATCAACGATGCACTGTATCCGTCCTGCCCTGACAGCTCGGTGCCGTCGATGAATTCATGGGAGACTTGGAAGCCGCGGATCATGTAGCGGTCACCCCCGATGGGCAGGGTCGATTCCACGACCGGCGTGATGTATTTGGCCGCGTCGAGCATACGCGTGCTCATGGAGTCCTTCAGGAAGTCCGAGGTGACGACGGAGATCGTCTGCGGGATGTCCTGGATCTTCGTGGCGACCCGAGAGGCGGAGAGCGCCTGATTGGATTGATAGGGATTGGGGGATTCTTCCGTGATTGTGAAGGCGGGCAGTTCGACGGTTTCCGACGAAGGCGTCGTGACGGGAGCCGTTGCCTGCGCGAGCAGGCCAGTCGGCAGGCCTGCGCCGATGCTCCCGAGGAGCATGCGGGCCATTAAGCGGTAGTTTGACATGTTGTTTGGGTTTGGGGTTGCGAGTTCTGTCGTCTGACAACGGACGACTGAAAATGAGCCGACGAAGCGGCGGAAAACAAACGGGGGGAAAAGGGAACAGGGTTAAAAGCGAGCGGAAGAACCAGAGGGGGAGTTCGTCGTTGGTCTGGTCATGTTCTCCGCTTTGCGCGGGGTCGATTCGTCGCCATGCCGAACTGTCAGGCATCAACGGCCTTGGCGCGGCCCGGCGGTGCTGTTGGCCTGCCTCTCATGGAGCGCCCCATTGTTACCCTACGATCCTTGGCTCGCGAACTTGGGCTGTCGCCCACGACGGTATCGGATGCGTTGCGTCAGCGCGGGCGCGTGAATCCTCAGACGGCCACGCGGATTCGCGAAGCGGCCGACCGGCAGGGGTTTCGGATCAATCCGCTGATGGCGTCGGTGCTTTCCGAAGTGCGGCGCGGTCGTCAGCCGGCCTTCCGGGGAATCATCGCGGCGTTGGATTTGTATGAGGATCGACACTGGCCGCATGGTCCGTTTCCCAAGGCGATCGTCGACGGCGCGCAGGCGTTGGCGGTGGAGCAGGGGTTCTCGGTGGAGTTGTTCGTCGCGGGCGGGAGCACGATGTCTATCCGCCGGTTGGACAGCGTTTTGGCGGCGCGCGGGATTGAGGGGTTGATCGTATTGCCCTCCTGGTTTCAACCGGATCTGTCCGGTCTTACCTGGTCGCGTTATGCGGCGGTTTACACGGACTTCATTCGCACGGTGCCGCGATTTCACACCGTATGCATGGATCACTACGGCACCATGTTTGAGTTGCTCGAGCGGTTGCAGGCACGCGACTACCGGCGACCGGGGTATGTGCTGCAAGGATACCGCGGGGAGCGGGTGCAACGGCGGCAGACGGCGGCGTTTGTCGAGTTCCAGGAATCGTTGCCGGCGAAGAACCGTGTTCCGCTGCTATCGACGCGCGATCTGCCCACGAAGAAGGAGTTTGTGAGATGGTGGCGCCGGCATCGGCCGGACGTAGTGCTGACTCACTACGCCGAAATCCAAGATTGGCTGGAGGAGGAGGCGGCCCCGGAGGAGGTGGGTTTTGTCCTGCTCAACAGCATTGATCAATTGCGACCCTGCGCCTGCCTTGATCAGCAACCGCGCCTGATTGGAGAGCACGCCGCGCAGGTCGTGATCAACAACCTGTTGCGTGGGGTGCGGGGTATTCCGGAGACCTATTCGCGAACGACGATTGGCTCGCGCTGGGTGGAAGGCCCCACGGTGCGTCCGCCGAAGGAGGCGCCGGTGGCGGTCGAGGCCTGATGCGGCATCGTGTGGGGGGGCGATTTTTAATCGTTTGATCGCGAGGAGCGCCTAGTCTGCGGGCGCATGAATCCGAGAGCGGTCGTCGCAAAATACCCTCCGCCGTTCCCCGCTCGATCTTGGGGCGCACGCTTGGTTTGGCTGCTCGTGGCCGTGGCTGGCGCGGTGATCGGCTTTGTTGTGGCACGTTCTGCTCTCTTTGCGCCGGGTTCGACGGAGGTGGCGCTGGGGCGATGGGCGAGGGGGGTGAGCTTTTTGGGACTGCCCTTGGTTTGGCTCTTGGTGGTGGGGGGGCACGAAGCGGGGCATTTGCTGGGAGGAAAACTCGCGGGCGGTCGCTTCCTGCTGTATTTCGTCGGCCCGTTGAGCTGGCGACAGACTCCGACGGGCATTCGTTTTAAGCTGCATTGGGATAGCACCGCATTGGGCGGGTTGGCGGCCTGCCCGCCGCGCCGGGCGGATCGTCTCATTCAACGTCAAGCGCTGTTGGCCGCGATGGGGCCGGTGGCGAGTTTGGGGTTGGCGGGAGCGGCGTGGCTGGCGCTGCGAGCGATGGGCGATGCAACCGGGATGGGCTCATTCGCTCTTAGCCAATGGGCTTGGTGGACGATGCTATTGTCCGGCGCGGCCGGGATCTTGACGCTTTGGCCGATGCGCCTCGGGGGGCAGCCCTCGGATGGGGCGCAGATCTGCCGGGCGTTCGATCGCCGGCCCGAGGTGGCGGATGAAGCGGCCTTGTTGCGGGCGTCGATCCTGTCATTGGTGGGCGAGCGGCCGCGGGCGTGGCCGGCCGAGGTCATGACTCATTTGGCCGGCTTGGACCGGCCGGACACGACTTCGGCGCTGGGGCGATTGGCGGCGTATTCGCATTTCGGTGACAAGGGTGACATGGCGAGGGCTCAGGCGCAGTTGGATGCGGTGCTGGAGCGGGAGGCGAAACTGCCGGCGGTGTTGCGACCGCTGGCACGGGCGGAATACGCCTGGCTGCTGGCGGAGCACAGCGCGGACGCGGCGGCGGCGCGGGCGTGGCTCGACAGCGCCGGACCCTCGGCGGTCGATCCGGCGACGGTGTTGTTGGCGACGGCGGCGGTGCGGGCGGCGGAAGGTGAGGCGACGGCGGCGCAGGCTGAGGCACGGGCTGGTTTGGTGGCGCTGCGGCAACACAGCATCGGGAGCGTGCCTTCCCCGTGGACCCGGGAGCGGTTGACCGCCTTGGCCGGGCTGTCGCGCCCGAACGCGTCAGAACCCGGTGCGGACGGCGGCGGCTAGGCGTTGCGGTGTTTCCCGGAGCGCCTGCGCCAGCGGCAATGAGGGAGGTGAAACGGGGTGCACACTCAGGCCGACTGGCGTCATAGTAAGTTGAATACGTCCGGCGAACACGGCCACGTCTTTTCCGGCGGCCAATCCGGCGGTAACGAGAGAGCCAGGGCCTTTGCCTTCGAGCGACGAGTCGTCGAAGCCGCCTTCGCCGGTGACAATCAAGTCGGCGGTGGCGACGAGTTCCGGCAAGCCGAGCAAGGTGGAGACAAAATCGAAGCCGGGCAGGAGTTGCGCCCGACCGGTGGCGAGAAAACCGGCGGCAATCGCTCCGGCCGCGCCGCTGCCGGGCTCAGCGATCAGCGAGTCGGGCGCCCGAAGATGGGCGCAAAGTTGATGCGCCATTCGCGCCATGGCGGCGTCCATCCGCGGGAGGTCGTCGGGTTGCAGACCCTTTTGCGGACCGTAAACGGCAGAGGCGCCGCGCGGCCCCAGCACGGGATTGGTAACGTCGCAGGCCACGCGAAGCGGGGGCAGGTCTGGCCGCAGGGCGCCGCCGATCCGGGCGATCGTCGACCAGGTGGCGGGGAAAGGGACGGCGATGGCGTCGTCGGGGGAGGAATGATACGTGAGGCCGAGGGCCCCGAGCGCTCCGAGACCGAGATCGTTGGTGGCGCTGCCGCCCAAGCCGATGACGATGCCGTCGACGCCGGCATCGGTCGCGGCGGCGATCACTTCGCCGATACCTCGCGAGGTGGCTAGCCAAGGGTCGCGTTCGCTCGAGGCGGTGAGGGCAAGCCCGCTGGCGTTGGCCATTTCAACCACGGCGAGGCGGCGGGCGCCCGCCGGAAGATTAAGTTGCGAGCGGGCGGTGGGTGGGATCGTGGTGGCATCAAGGAGACCCCAGCGAGCGGTCACCCGCTGGCCGTAGGGGCCAGTGACGGTGAGCTCGCGGTATTCGCCGCCGAGGGCGTCGACCAAGGTGTCGACGAAGCCCTCGCCACCATCGGTCAGCGGGCGCCGATGGATCGTGGCGGTGGGGAAGTGGAGCGCGATTTCTCGGGCGGCGATCCGGCAGGCTTCGGGGGCGCTGAGGGCTTCTTTGAACTTGTCGAAGGCGATCAAGATTTCCATGGCGGCGAGGTGATTCGGGGCCACGTCGTCGGATCCGTCAATGCACCCGGCGACGGGGCGTTGGATTTTTCGCCTCCTGCGCCGGAGTAGGTGACATCGCGGGCGGCGGGAGTCGGGAGGTGGCGCTATTTCTTTTTCGCGGGGCGTCGGCCGCGTTTCTTTTGCGCCGGTTCGATGCCGAGACGCGGGTCGCGCTGGCGGATGTGTTGCACGAGCCACGCCGCATCCGTTTCGAAGTGGGCCGAGTCTTCGGGCAGGTAAAGCCACTTCGGCAACACTGGGTGCGCCGCAAGGACCGGCCGGTCGGCGATCAACGACGGTTGGTGCGGGCGCTCCGTGGGCACCAGCACGCCGCGCCACGGTTCCTCCTTGGCGGCGAGGAAGAGGACGAAGCGACCGTCGACATAGATCGCCTTGCCTCCAAACATAGCCTTCACGAGCAGCGTCGGTTCATCCTCCAGCGGCTCGATCAAGTAGAGGAGCGGGTGGACGGGTTTCGCCGGGCGGTCGTAGAGGGAGCGAGGCATCGGAGAAGGCGCTCATCCGAGGAATGGGCGCAGGGGGCAAACATTGAAAGCTAAAGGGCGTCGACGATGCCGTGAAGGACTTTGGCGGCGATTTCGGAGACGCGCAGCTCGTTGTGGTCGATGGGATTTTTGCCGGGCTGGCCGCCCGCGAGATCGCTGAGCCCGCGGATGATCAGGATGGGTTTTTCGTTCACGTAGGCGACGTGGGCGAGCGCGGTCGACTCCATGTCGAGGCAACGAGCCTGCCAGATTTTAAAGACCCACTCGCGGTATTTTGCGTTGTCCAGAAATACCGTGCCGGCGACTCCGGTGCCACCGACGCTCAGGCTCACATCATGACCGCCCTTTTGCATGGGCGGGAGCGTGGGCAGAACCTGACGAGCGACGGCGAGCAGGGCTGGATCGGCCGGAAAGAAGGGCATGTCGGTAAACTCTTCCTGACCGTCTTTGACGACCGCAACCGAGTCCGGGAAAATCATGCCGAAGTTTTCGATTTTCGGTTTAAGGTAGTCAGGGACCAAATACGTGCCGGGGTGATCGGGGTCCTCGTTCAGGTAGGCGGCTTCGTCGTGGTAAGCCCAGCGCTCGGGGATGACGATATCGCCCACGTCGAGAGTAGGGTCGATCCCGCCCGCGACGCCGGCGAAGAGCACATGGGTAATGCCGAAATGATCGATGGCGATCTGCAGCTGGTAAGCGGCATTGACCGGACTCATTCCGGTGCGGAACAGCAATACGGCTTTGCCAGAAACCGTGCCGCGCCAGAACTCGATGCCCTTGAAAACCGTGCGTTCCCAACCGGTATCCGCGGAGACGTTGAACTCTGCCTTGAGGGCAGCCATCTCCGGCGCATAGGCCCCGCACAGGGCGTAGAGAGGCGCAGGGGCGTCCCCGGCCCGCAGTGAGCGCCCGGCGAAGGCCATGCCGACCAGCACAAGAAAGAGAAAGGCGAAACGGCGGCGGAACAGGCGAAGCATAGGGAAGACGTTAGAGCAGTCGGGATGCCAGCGGCGAGCGAAGCGCGGTCCCGCTCAGGCGTGTGATTTCAGGTGATCGAGTGCGACGTAGAACGAGGCGATGTGCAGGCCCTGGGTAAATTCGCCGCTGGCGATGGCTTCGCGAATCTCGGCTTCGGTGAGGAAGAGGGCGTCGACCTCTTCGTTGGGATCGAGTGATTGCGTCCCGTCGCAGGCAACGCCGCGGGCCACAAAAAGGTGGATGCGATTGGTTTGGCGGGCCGGATTCGGATAGGTGGTGCGCAGGGTGATCCATTCGGTCGCGGTGGCGCCGAGTTCTTCCTGCAATTCGCGTCGGGCGGCGGTCAGCGGATCTTCGCCGGGGTCGATGATGCCGCCGGGGAGTTCGAGACAAAACACCTCGGCGGCGGGACGGTATTGGCGCACGATCCCGATGCGGCCATCGTCGCGGACGGCGAAGACATGGCACCAGTCGTGGTCTTCGATGACATAATAGGGATCGACGATCCGGCCGCTGGCGAGGGTGTAGCGCTCGCGTCGCAGGGTGCACCATCGTTCCCGCAGCACGTCTTCGGTGGCGAGGCGCCGCCATGGCTGCAGGGTCGATTCAGGGGGTTGGTTGATCACAGATGCCCATGGATAAAAGCGGAAGGCGGGGGGACTGAAACCCTAAAGCAGTCGACGTTGGCCGTTCGGGACGGCGATGTCTCTGGCCGCGACGGCGGCGATGTCTTTGATCGCTTGGATCACGGCGGCAGGATCGTCTTGGGCGATGTTATGGCCGCTGTTTGCGACGATGCGCAGTTCCCCTCGGCTCGACCGCCAGGCGTGATCGCGTTGCAAAGAATGCCAAACGAGCAGGAGTCTGCGGCGGATGTCTGCGGGTAAGGTGGTTGGCATCTCAAGGTCGCCGGCCGCCAACGCGATAAGGGGTAAATTTCCCAGGGAGCCGATCGAGGCGACTGCGGCGCAGCTCTGCTCCCAGCGCGGACCAAAGCCTTGAAGATAAGAGCGGAATGAGCTGATTTCTTGGGTTTCCGAAAGATCGTCTGGCAGCTCAGCGAGGGCGGCCGCGCTTTGCCGGGGATGCGATCCATCCACGAGGACGATCCCTGCTACGGATGACCGATACCGATCCGCCAGGTGAAGGGCGGTAAAGGCGGCATAGGATGCGGCGACATAGATTACCGGTCCGCTGACCTGTTGTTCCAATTGGATGTGAAGAGCCTCAGCCGACTCGACCGGATCAGCGAATAGTCCGGTCGGTCGGTGGAACACCATCAAAGGGCCGAGGTTCGCGGGCTCCTCGCGGAGGCTTACGCAGGATTCGTCGACCACGATCGAGAGCTCAGAATGCTGCGTCGCCGGCATTGGGTCGAATTTACCGGAGGCCGTCTTCCGCGCGGTCGCGCCGGGCTTTCGCCGGGCTGTGTTAACCGACGAAGCGGATGGTGAGCGGGTAGGCGTAGAGCTCGTCGCGGCTGGCCTTGAGCGCGCCGATGATGCCGCACACGAGCGTCATGATCGCGACGGCGGCGACGATGAGGAAGCCGACGCCGATGAACGACAGGATGCCGCCGATGACCGCGTAGATGAGCATGCTCAGGTGGAAGTTCAGCACTTCGGCGGCATGCTTTGCAGACGTTGCACCGTCTTTGTTTTTCACGAGGTAAACGACGAGCGGCAAGATGAGGCCGGTGCCAATGAAGGCCGATACGTGGCAGAGGACGGCGAACAGACGTTCGTTGGAGTCCATGGGCGGGAGAGGGGTGACGTTGATGGGTGGTGGTTTCATGTTTGAAATGAGGTGTCAGCCCCGCGTTGTCCGCCGGGCCTTTTATTCGAAATGGATTACGCGCCGCGCCGGATCGGCGTTTTGACGATAAACCAGGGCCGTCTGGCCGACCGAGCCGACCGCGATGCAGCGGCCTTCGTCGGCGACACGAGCGAGGAGTTCGGCGCGCTCGTCGCGATCAGGGCCGTGGAAGCGGATCTTGACCAGTTCCTCGTGATTGAGATGACGCTGGAGCTCGGCGAGGAGCTCGGGCGTGAGGCCGGCTTTGCCGACGTGCAGCGAGGGTTTGAGCGTTTGGCCGTGGCCACGCAGGGCGGTGCGCTGGGCACCTGTAAGCGGGAAATCATACATAGGTTTTCCCGGGATGGTGGCGTTGCGCGGAGCATTTGCATAGTCACAAAACACCCGGAACGCGCGGAAAGTTGCAGCGATTGTCCGGGCGGCCGCGAATCGGAGAAATGGGGCCGGCGCGACAAATCGGATGGCCTCGACGGGCGGACTCGCCATGGTGCAAGCCTTCGACGTCCACAACCCCTCGAATTCCATGCTTACCCTTGTTTCCTTTGTCCTCTTCACTGGTTTGGTCGCGCTCGGCACCTGGTGGCTGACGCGACGCGACGATCTCAGCAGCAGCTCGGGCTATTTTCTGGGCGGACGCAGTCTCACGTTTCCGCTGATTGCGGGGTCGCTTTTGCTCACGAATCTATCGACGGAACAGATGGTCGGGCTCAATGGTTCGGCGTTTAACGACGGCCTGAGCGTGATGGCATGGGAAGTGGTGGCGGTGGTGGCGTTGGTGGCGATGGCGCTGTTTTTTCTGCCCCGCTTTTTGCGTAGCGGCATCACGACGGTGCCGCAATTTCTGGAGCTGCGGTTCGACCATGGCACGCAGGTCATCACGAACCTGATTTTCCTCGTCGCCTACGCGGTGATTTTGTTGCCGATCATTCTCTACACGGGCGCGACGGGGTTGAGCGCGATTCTGGATTTGCCGGCCTTGACGGGGATCGAATCGCCGACGGCGATTTTGTGGCTCACCGTCTGGATGGTGGGGATCATCGGTTCGATCTACGCCTTGTTCGGCGGGATGCGCTCGATCGCGGTTTCCGATACCTTGAACGGCATCGGGTTGCTGGTCGGCGGTCTGCTCATCACGTATTTCGGCCTGCAGGCGGTGAGCGGCGGCACCGGCGTATTCGAAGGTTGGCGACAGATGGCGGCGGCCCATCCGGAGAATTTCAATTCCATCGCGGACTCGTCGAAGTCCGTCCCCTTCGGCACCTTGTTTACGGGGGTCATGTTGTTGAACCTGTTTTACTGGTGCACCAATCAGCAGATCATCCAGCGCACGTTTGGCGCGAGCAGTCTGGCCGAGGGCCAAAAGGGCGTGTTGCTCACGGGCGGGTTGAAGCTGCTCGGCCCGCTCTATCTGGTGGTGCCGGGACTGATTGCGTTTCATTTGCTGTCCTCGCAGGGCATCAAACCCGACCAAGCTTACGGCATGCTGGTGAAACAGGTGTTGCCCGCGCCGCTCGCGGGTTTCTTTGCGGCGGTTATGGTCGGCGCGATTTTGAGCTCGTTCAACTCGGCGCTGAACAGCACGACGACGCTTTTCAGTCTTGGTCTCTACAAGAGCGTGCTGAAAAAGGATGCGACCGATGCGGAGGTCGTCTCGGCGAGTAAAACCTTTGGTTGGATCATGGCCTTCATCGCGATGGCGCTGGCGCCGATGCTGGCCGGTCAGGAGAGTATTTTCAAATACCTGCAGAAGATGAACGGGATCTACTTCATCCCGATTTTTGCCGTGGTGATCGTCGGCATGCTGTCGAAACGCGTGCCGGCGGTGGCGGCGAAACTGGCGCTTATCGCGGGGTTTGTGATGATTGCGGTGGGCTATTTCGTGCCGCCCTTCGACCACCTCGTCGCGGCCATGCACGAATTCCATTTTCTTGGCGCGGTCTTCGCACTGCTGGTGGTGACCATGCTGGTGATCGGCAAACTCAAGCCCTCACCTGAAGCCTGGGTTCACGTGGATGCGAAAGCCGTTGATATCACGCCCTGGAAACATGCGAAAATCGCCGGCGTGATCCTGATCCTCTGCGTGTTTGCGATTTACGCGGCCTTTGCGGACTTCTCTGTTTTGCGGGGCTGAGATCGACCGGCGGAAAGTGCGCAAGGGAGTTGTCGGCCGCCCCGATTGTGGCTAACGATGGGGCGATGCCTACCGTTACAAAACTTCTCCATACCCGCATGCGGGTGAATGATCTTGAGGCGACGTTGAAATTCTACGAGGAGGCCTTGGGCCTCGTCGTGACGCGCCGCCATACGTCGCCGCGGGGGGCGCAGTTGGCTTTTCTGGCCACGCCCAACAGCGACGAAGAAATCGAGATCTGTCAGATGCCGGACGGCGCTCCGTCGGTCGAGGTGCAACCCGATTTGATGCATCTTGCGTTTGAGGTCGAAGACTTGGAGGCCTTCGCGGCGGAGGCCAAAACCAAAGGTTATGAACTCAGCGACGGCCCGACCCAAACCGGCAGCGGCTCCGTGATCGCGTTTTTCGACGCGCCCGAGGGTTACGAAGTGGAGCTTATCCAGCGCGCCAAGGCATAGGCGACAGGCCTCCGCGGACATCCCGACCGAGCGATTTAATCGTCCGGCCGGGATGCGGCTTGCGGGGGTAGAGCGGGGGCGAGATCAGGCATGCCCATGCCCGTGGTGGTCTTCGTAGTCGTCTTCCCATGCTTTGGAATCGAGATGAAGAAGCCGATAAAACGGGCAGAAGCCGATGCAGGCCGTGAGGAGGGGAATAAAACCGAGCAATCCCCACCAGCCGAGACCGTGGAAGGAGAGTTCGATGACGATGGCGCCGAGCACGAAACGCACCCCGGCGTCGTAGGAACCAACATTTGTTTTCATGGAGTGCGGGGGTTAACTCCAGCAGTATAGGTCGGTTTCCCGGCCGCCGCAACGCACCATTTGCGCAAGGTTGCGCAGCAAATGCCGGCGTGATCTCAGCGGGGACCGTGCGCCCGTTCCCAGGCGAACAGGAACTGTTGGGCGAAACCGGCGGCGGGGCCGAAATGTTGGCGTCCGAAGTGGGCAACCTGCGCGGGAGTCCAGCCGTCGAGACCATAGTGGCGGGTCATCGCTTTGATGATCCACGTGTCCACCGGAAACGCCTCGAGTTGACCGGCGCCAAAGAGCAGCACGCAGTCGGCGACCTTTTCACCGACGCCGGGCAGGGAGCAGAGTCGGGCTTTGGCTTCCGGATACGGGGCGTGTTCGGTCGCTTCCAGCCATCCGGGGTGAGCTGCCAGGAACAGCGCGGTGGCTTTGATGTAGCGGGCGCGGAACCCGAGCTGACAGGTTCGAAGCACGGCTTCGTCGATCTCCGCAAGTTGGCTCCAAGTGGGAAGCGCGGCGGCACCGTCCCCGGTGGGATCACCATGATGCGTGGCGAGCAGGCCGAGCATCTGTTTGATTTGGGGGATCTGCTTGGTCGCGCTGCAGAGGAAGCCGAGCAGGGTTTCCCCGAAGGGTTGACGCAGCAGACGCAGGCCGGGAAACGCCGCGAGGCAGCGGGCGAGGTGGGCATCGCTGCGCCAAGGTAGGGTGTCTGCCAGACGCGGCCAGTCGCGATCGGTGGCGAAGTAGGTCGCCACGTCCGCCGAGCGGGTGGGCGCAGAGGGATCGAGTGACCGCCATTGCAGACGCGCGGCCGAGTCGGCGCTGATGGCGACGACGTGCTTACCCCAATGTCCGCACCACGTGCCGCCGGTTTGCGCGTGCCAGCGAAACGCTTGACCGCCGTCGAGCGTCTCACGCAGCACGTCGGCCGAGGGGGACCATTCGAACGGTAGCGGTAGCCAGGGGGACGCTGGGGGCACGTCGGGGAGGCTGGGCTGGATGTAGTTTAACCGCCACTACGCGCCAGCGCGCGTCCCGGATGGACGCGGTGGGCGCATGGCGGGCTTAGGACTGGGTCTGGGTGGCCACGACACCGTCGACCGTGTCGTGGGTTATGAAGGTTTCTTGAATGCCTTCGTGGATGGAGACCAACCGGACCTGAATGTCGTCGAGGTATTCGTGGAGCCCACTCGCGAGGATGTCCTTGATCTCGCCGCAATCGAGGTGGCGCAGGAGGTTGGCGGCGGCTTGGGAGGCGGTATTGTCGGCGAGTTCCGGCGTATCGGCGGTGATCTTGGCCAAGGCGGTTTCGACGCCGAGCACGGAGAACAGAATCGAACGCGGAAACTCACGGTCACGCAGCAGGTAGCCGACGACGCGTTCGAGCGTGAGCTGGCCCCGGCGGGAGCGGCGGAAGGCCTCGAAGGCGGAGCAGGAGCGTAACACGGAGGCCCATTGAATCATGTCGAGAGCCGATCCGACGTGATGGCGGTCGGGCAGGAGCATGAAATATTTCACGTCCAAGATGCGGGAAACGTTGTCGGCGCGCTCGAGGTAGCGACCGAGCTCGAAGAACCACCAGCCTTGATTGCGGGGGAGCATCGATTCGGCGACGCCGTAGAAGCGCTGGATGCTTTCACGCAGGCCGGCGAGGTAGTCGGTGGAGCCGACCTGGGCGAAACGGGTGTAGTTGTCGTCCTTGAGTTTGAGGTAGGCGGTGTTGATCGCCTCCCAGACCTCGGTGGCGAGTTGGTCGCGAATGCAGCGGGCGTTTTCGCGGGCGGCGGCGAAGCAGGTCATGATCGAGCTGACGTTCCGACGGTCGAAGATGAGGAACTCGATGACGGCGTTTTCGGTGACCTCTTTTCCGTAGAGTTCAAAGAACTGCTTTTCGTTGCCCGAAACGTAAACGAGCGGCTCCCACGAGCGCGGATCGTCGACGCCCTGCTGGCTCTGCATGTCGAGCACGAGCTGGGCGTTCACGTCGATCAGACGGGCGGTGTTTTCGGCGCGCTCGAGTTGTCGGGCGGTCCAGTAGACGAGGTTGGCGACGCGGCTCAACATGGTGACGGGAGGAAAAGGACGGAAGGAGGCGAGGGAGGGGGGCGGATAAATCGTCCGGGCGAAGCTAGACGATGATCTTTTCGGGTGACGGGGCGGGGGCGGGGGCGGTGGTGTTTTCGCCAAGCACCCACGTGTCTTTGGAGCCGCCGCCTTGCGAGGAGTTGACCACGAGCGAGCCCTTGCGGAGGGCCACGCGGGTAAGCCCGCCCGGCATGATTTTGACCGTCTCGCCGTTGAGGATGTAAGGGCGCAGATCGATATGGCGGCCTTCGATCGCGTCCCCGCACACGCTCGGGCAGCGGGATAGGGCGATCGTGGGCTGGGCAATAAAATTGCGCGGGTGGGCGATGATCTTCGCGCGGAAATCGTCGATCTCCGCCCGGCTGGCGTGAGGGCCGACGAGCATGCCGTAACCGCCGGCTTCGTTGACACTTTTCACCACGAGTTCGGGCAAGTGGTCGAGGATATAGGAGAGTTCTTTTTTGTCGGACGACAGGAAGGTCTCGATGTTCGGCAGGATGGGATCCTCGCCGAGGTAAAACTTGATCATCGCTGGCACGTAATAATACACGGCCTTGTCGTCGGCGATACCTGTGCCGATCGGGTTGCAAAGGGCGACGTTGCCTTTGCGATAAGCCTCAAAAATGCCGGGCACGCCGAGCATGGAGTCTTTGCGGAAAACGGTGGGATCGAGGTAGTCGTCGTCGATGCGGCGGTAGATGACGTGCACGGGCTCGAGGCCGTTGGTGCGCTTCATGTAGACCTTGTCGTCCTCGACCACGAGGTCGCTGCCTTCGACGATTTCGATGCCCATTTGACGGGCGAGGAAGGAGTGCTCGAAATAGGCGGAATTATAGACGCCGGGCGTGAGCAATACGACGGTGGGCTCGGGCACGTGCTCCGGCGCCAAATGCAGGAGCAGGTTGAGCAAATCGTCGGCGTAGGTCTCGACCGGCCGCACGCGGTAGTGGCGGATGAGATTGGGGAAAACGCGCTTCATGACCTGCCGGTTTTCCAACACGTAGCTCACGCCGGACGGGGTGCGGAGATTGTCCTCCAGCACGCAGTAGGTGCCGGCGTTGTCGCGAATGAGATCGGTGCCGTTGATATGGACGTGCAGGTCGCGCGGGATCTTTACGCCGATGAGTTCCTTGCGGAAGTGTTTGCAGGTTTCGACGAGGTCGCGGGGGATGATCCCTTCCTTCAGGATGCGTTGCTCGGAGTAGATGTCCTTCAGGAATTCGTTGAGCGCGGTCATGCGCTGCGTGAGGCCCTTTTCGAGGGTGCTCCATTCGTGCGCGGGAATGATCCGCGGAATCAGATCGAAGGGGAAAATCTTTTCGGTGCCGGCGTTGTCGGAATAGACCGTGAAGGTGACCCCGCGGTTGATGAAGGTCTGGTCGGCGATCTTTAGGCGGTCCAACAACTCCGGCATGCCGTCCATGCGGCCGAATCGATCAGCGAGACGTTGGTAGTGCGGATGGGGTTGGCCCGGGGCCGCGAACATTTCGTCATAGAAGGAGCCGAGATCGTAGTTCGCGAAGAGATCAGACATGCGGGAAATTAACGGTTGGAGTCGAGGGCGAGGATTGGGGGCAGATCGTTGCGCCAGAGGAAACTTTGGTCTTGGGCGAGCACGGCACCACTGGCGTCGTGAAGAGTAAGGCGCCAGGCGACGGGACGCGTTGCGGCGTCGGGCCAATCGCCTCCCGTGAGGCCGACCATGGTGGTGTGACTGCCGGACGGAATGGTCGCGGGAAAGGTGCGGCGCGCCGTGGTTTCGGCGCCGGGCAGGACGTATTCCAAGGTGAACTCCGCCCCGGGGGCGGGCATATCGGCGGCGGAACGCACCAGCCAGTAATACCCCTCGCGGGCCGTCGGCGTGGAGCGCAGGACGGCGTCGGTGATGGGCTTTTCCGCCGCGCCGAAATATTCGCCGAGGCGCACGAAGGATGCGGCGGTGCGATAGCCGGGCCAGACGCGCTTAAACGTTACCTCGGCCGACAGGCTCGTCGTGATCAAGACGGCGGCGGCGAACGTGAGGGCGAGACGCATGGAGGGAGGCTGCAATAGGCTGGTGGGCAACTCAAGGGTCCTTGCAAGTTGCGCGCCAAATAGTGCGTCGGACCGAGGGATTGTCGGTCCGTCAGGCGGGCGTTTCCCGCCACTTTTACGCGCTCAGGGCTGGGCGACGAGGTGCACGAATTGATAGCGGTGGAAGCCTAGCAGGGCGTTTTTCCAACCTTGGACCGAAGGGGCGATGAGGAAGGCCTGCGTGCCGTGATAGATCGGCGCGATGGGGGCGGCGTCCAGCAGGCGGGTCTCGGCCTCGTCATAAAGCGAGAACCGCTCGGCATCCGTCGCCGCCGCCGGCGCGCGGGTGACCAACTCGTCGTAGGCGGAGTCGCTCCAGCCGGTGTTGTTGTTGCCGCTGGTGGTCGTGAAGAGTTCGAGGAAGGTGCTGGGGTCGACGTAGTCGCCGACCCAACGGCCGAGCGAGATATCGTAGTTGAGTTCGCGTTCGTCGTTGAGGAGCACGCGTTGCTCTTTGACGAGAAGGTTGACGCGGATGCCGAGATCGCGCGCCCACATTTGTTGCACGGTTTCGACCACGCGCTGGTTGGTCTCGGTGGGAAAGGTGGTCAGTTCGAGCGCAGGGAAACCTTGGCCCCCGGGGAAGCCGGCCTCGGCGAGCAATGCCTGGGCTTTCTCGACATCGTGGTCGATGTGATAGCTCGCGGTGTAGCCGGCGGTGTTGGGCGGGGTGAAGCGGGTGGCGGGTTGCTGGCCGCCGATCAACACGTGTTCGGCGATGGCCGCCCGATCGATGGTCATCGAGAGCGCTTGGCGCACCCGCCGATCGGCGAGCGGGCCGCGGTTGCGGTTGAAGCGCACGAAGCCGGTTTCGATGAATGGATCGGTGCGCAACTGGGCGGGATGGTCCGCGCGGTAGGTGGCGAGTTTCGACAGCGGCACGTCGCTCGTGATGTGCAGTTGGCCGGCCCGGAAGGCGGATTCCTGGGCGGCGGCATTGTCGAAGGGATAAAATACGAGGCCGTTGAGCACGTTGTGGGCGTTGTCGCGGTAGTAGGGGTTGCGTTCGGTGACGACGAGGCTGCCGGGGCGCGTCCACGGGTTCATGCGATCATCGGCGCGCTGGCCGTCGGCCTCGATGACCTGTCGCGGCACGGGATAGGAGATGGGCAGCGCGAGGATGGCGGCGAAGGCGGCGTTGGGCTGGCGCAAGGTAAAGACCACGGTGCGTTCGTCGGGCGCTTTCACCCCGACCTCGTCGAAGTTCTTGAGCGTGCCGGCGGCATATGCCTCGGCGCCGACAATGGGGTAGAGCACGTAGGCGTATTCAGTCGCCATGGACGGCGAGAGGGCGCGTTTAAACGAAAACAAAAAGTCGTTCGCGGTGAGCGGTCGGTCGTCCGACCAGCGCAAGTTGTCGCGCAAGTGAAAGGTCCACGTCAGCCGGTCCGGTGAGATCTCCCAAGAGGCGGCGGCGGCCGGGATGGGCTGGGACGAGGTTTCATCGACGACGGTGAGTCCTTCGAACAGCGCGATGACGATTTTCATGTCATTGTAGGACACCATGAGCTGCGGATCGAGATCGCGCGGTTCGGCACTGATCGCATAGTGCAACACGCCTTCCCGGTTGCCGCGTTCGACGGCGGTGGTGCGGTCACCGCAGCCGGTGAGGCCGAGAGCGAGCGCAAGCACGGGCGCGCAAAGGACGAGGAAAGATCGGCGGACGAAAAGACGGCGCATCCGCGGAATCTCCAATGCTCGGGGGGCAATGTCCAATGTCCAATCGCGCCGGTGATGCATTGCCCACGCTGATCGCGATCAGGGGCAAAACGAACGTTGCCACCCCGAAGCGGGGCAACCATCACAGCCATCAACCCCAAAACCGCTTATGGAATGGTATTACGCAATCAACGGTGAGCGGCGCGGCCCGGTCACTCCGGAAGAGATGGCGCGTCTCGTGGCAAATGGCACTGTGACGGATGACGCCTTGGTGTGGCGTTCCGGCATGGCCAACTGGTTGCCGTGGGGACAGGTCAACGACACGGCCGGCTTGCCTCCGCCCCCGCTCTCGCCTGCATCGACCTATGTGCGGGGTGACGATTTCGCTGCTGCGGCGGATCGGGCGACGGCCGAGGAATCGATGGACGCGGAGGGGTTTTGGGCGGGCGTGCAGGAACGGGGTTATCCGCTGGTTATCGGCGATTGTCTCGGGCGAGCGTGGGATCTCTACAAGTCGGAGTTTGGGCCCTGCCTCGGCGTAACACTGGTCGCTTACGTGATCATGGCCGTGGCCGGCATGGTGCCCTTGATCGGTTTGGCGGCGGTTTTTGTCGTGAGCCCGCAGATCACGGCGGGTCTGTATTGGTATTTCCTGCGACGGGTGCGAGGAGAGCCGGCCGAAATCGGTAATTTGTTTGACGGTTATCGGCGTGCGTTCGGGCGCCTGGCGTTGGCGAGCGTCCTGCAGGTCGCGATCATGTTGCCGTTCATCGTCCTCATCGCGGGAGTGATGGGCGCGGCCGGGGTGACGGCGGCGCAGACTGCGAGCGGTTCTCCGGCGGTTGTCCTCTGGGTTTATCCCGTCCTCGGCTTGATCGGATTGGCGAGTGCGGGGGTCATGCTGCGCCTGAATC
>CAXBDS010000010.1:0-55783 GCA_963974355.1 uncultured Opitutaceae bacterium | reverse complement strand
CGAATCTCCCAGACCTCCCGCGCATGGTGGCAACGCCCGGCGGTCATGATGATGGCGGCCGCGGTGGTGGTGTTGTTGGCCGTCGGGGCCGTGCTTTGGCGCGGGGCCGGCGATGGCGCGAGCGGCCTCTCGCCGGCTGCGATTCGGCAGGTCGCCATGGCTGATCTGGGTGGCGCGCATCCGGTCTCCATCAAGGCCTCCGGGCTCGGGGATTTTGGTGCCTGGTTGCAGGATCCGGCCAATCACCTGGCCGCCATGCCGGTCGATGAAGTGCAGCTCGAAACGGATCGCTGCCGCACGATCAACGTGGGCGGCAAACGGGTCTTCGAAATCTGTTTCAAGCGGGACGCTTGGTATCACGTTTATATCGCCCCGCGCGAGGGCTTCGACACGGACGACCTGCGGGCCGGACCGCGTTTCGAGGAGACGGGGCAGGTGGCGATGGCGACGTGGGCCGACTCGGCGCACGTCTATGTGCTGGCGACGGCGGCGGGCCTGAATGCCGTTAAGCGCGTGCTCTAGTTTTGGGGCGCGCCGGCATGAATCCGTTTTCCCGCTACGCTCGTTGGCTGCATCTGCAGTGGCCGGCGGGAAAGGTCGAAAAGCTGCCGGAGGTGAACCCGGATGGCACCACGGCGGTCAAGGGCGTGCGCATCGTCGGAGATTTGACGGGCGTGCCGCTGCTGAAGTTTTCGGCCGACACGGGGGCGAAAGCCGTGCAAGCGATCGCCCGGGAGTTGGGCGATGATCGGGGCGCCGACACTGGCCCGGCGGAGGTAGCCATCGTGGGTGGCGGCGTGGCCGGCATTGCCGCGGCGTTGGAGGCCAAGCGGCTCGGTCTGCGCTTCGTGGTGTTCGAGGCGAGTGCGCCGTTTTCGACGATCGCTAATTTCCCCCAAGGCAAACCGATCTACACCTATCCGACCGAGATGGTGCCGGCGGGTGGACTTTCGCTGAAAGCCGACGTGAAGGAGGCGTTGTTCCGCGAACTGGAAAGTCAGCGAGTGGCGGCAGGGATCGAACCGAAAGCCGTGCGAATCGAGCGCCTCGAACGACGCGGCGATTTCATTTTGCTGCACCATGGCGGCGGCGAACCGTTCCGGGCGCGGCACGTGGTCGTCGCGATCGGTCGCAGCGGCGATCACCGTAAACTCGGTGTGCCCGGTGAAGCGCTCGACAAGGTCGCGAATCGCCTGCACGACCCGCAGGCGTTTGCCGGTCGGAACGTGTTGGTCGTGGGTGGCGGCGACTCGGCGGTCGAGGCGGCGACCGCGCTGGCGCGGAGCGGGGCGGCGGTTACCCTGAGTTACCGGGGAAAAATGTTGTCGCGGGCCAAACCGGCCAACGTCGCCGTGTTGGAAGGCAATGATGTGAACACGATTTTCGAGTCCAGTGTGACGAGAATCACGGCAGGAGGCGTTTCCCTCAAGACCGCGGCCGGCGATGAGACTTTGGCCAATGATGCCGTATTCACGCTGATTGGACGCGAAGCGCCGCTGGATTTTTTTCGGCGCAGTGGATTGCCGATTCAAGGCGAGACGCGTTGGGCGGGTTGGTTGGGCGTGGCGGCATTGATCCTGTTTTGCGGGTTCATCTACTCGTGGAAGAGCGGCGGCCCGACCGAGTCGTGGATCGACCCGGACGCTTGGACGCAAGGCTGGCAGGAAACCGTGCAGGACCGCTCGACCCTGCTCGGCACGTTGGTGGTGTCGATGAAGTCGCGCTCGTTCTATTACACGCTCCTTTACAGCTCGTGTATTTTGGCGTTCGGGCTGGATCGCATGCGGCGCAAAAAGACGCCCTACATCCGCCGGCAGACGTGGACGCTGATGTTGTTGCAGTGGCTGCCCTTGTTCATCCTGCCTGAGATCGTTTTGCCGTGGCTGGGTTACAACGGGGTCTTCTCCTCGGGGTTTGGTGAGGTGCTCGGCAACGGGTTGTTCGAGAAGTATGTTTCTGAATACGATTACGACATGATGAATTGGCCCGCATGGGGGCACCCGCGGGCATATTGGCGGGCCTACGGCTTCATTTTGGCCTGGCCGCTCAACGTCTATAACGTGTTCACCGATTCGCCGCATTGGTGGTGGATCGTCATCGGCGGACTGCAGACGTTTGTGCTCATCCCGTGGCTCGTGTATCGCTGGGGCAAGGGCGCGTATTGCGGCTGGATATGTTCGTGCGGTGCGCTGGCCGAAACGATGGGCGACCGGCATCGGCACAAGATGCCGCACGGCCCGGGTTGGAATAAGGTCAACCTGATCGGCCAGGTGTTTCTCGCGGCTGCTTTTGGGCTGCTGGCGATCCGCATTGCCGGTTGGTTATTGCCGGGCTCTTGGGCGGACCGCTCGTTCCAGCTGCTTCTCGAGGGGAAGGCTGATGGGCAGCTTACCGCGGGGTTTGTGTTCAGCTACAAATGGTTCGTCGACATCCTGTTTGGCGGCGTCATCGGCGTGGGCTTTTATTTCAAGTATTCGGGCCGGATATGGTGCCGCTTTGCGTGCCCGCTGGCGGCGTTGATGCATCTCTACGCGCGCTTTTCGCGCTTCCGGATTTTTGCGGAGAAGAAGAAGTGCATTTCCTGCAACGTGTGCACGACGGTGTGCCATCAGGGGATCGATGTGATGAGCTTCGCCAATCGAGGGGCACCGATGGAGGATCCGGAGTGCGTGCGCTGTTCGGCGTGCGTGCAGAGCTGTCCAACCGCGGTGTTGAGTTTCGGCCGTTTACTCGCCGATGGACGGCCGTTGTTTGACGAGTTGGAGGCTTCGCCGGTGCGAATGGCCGAGCGAGACGCGCGCCCCTGAATAGGCCGTGCGGGCGGCGCTGCCCCGCCGGTGCGGGAGCAGCGAGGCTTCGCGTTTTGACTTTCTTCCGGGCGACCGCGCGAGCAGGATGGGCCATGTTTGTTTCCAGCAAGGTGCGATCGTGGATCGGGCCGGTCGCCATGGTTCTCGGCGCCGTCGCGATCGGGTGGTTTTTGCACCGGGAATTGCGAAACTACAGTTATCGGGAGATCACGGGGGCATGGCGTTCGCTGCCGACCGAGTCGTTGGTGATTGCGGTGATTTTGACGGTCGTCGGCTATGCGTTGTTGGTCGGCTACGATGGTCTCGCCCTCGCGCACCTGCGTAAAAAAGTCGGGGCCGCGCGATGTGGCTTTGCCAGTTTTACCGCGTTCGTGGTGACCAATAACGTGGGTTTGGGGGCCTTGGGCTCGGGGGCGGTGCGGATGCGCCTTTACGGGGCCTGGGGGCTCTCGGCCGCCGAGGTATTGACCCTGCAGGCGTTTGTCGGAGCGACGTTTTGGCTGGGACTGGCGACCACCGCCGGGGTGGCCTGGCTCGCCACGGGTGGGCCGTGGCATTCGGGCTGGGGGCATTTGGCCGGCGGGGTGCTGACGGCGGTTGGTCCGGGCTATGTGGTCCTTTGCGCGAAGTGGCGACAACCGGTGGCGATCTGGCGATGGTCGTTTGCTCTGCCCCGGGTGCAACTGGCGGTGGCCCAGGTGGTGTTGGGCGCGGTCGATATCGCGCTCGCCGGTTCAATTCTGTGGGTCTTGCTACCGGCGGGTTTTGGGTCGTGGGGCGGGTTCATCGCCCTCTATGCGGGAGCGTTGGCGACGGCGGTCATCAGCCATGTGCCGGGTGGCTTGGGGGTCTTGGAATCGGTGGTGTTGCTTGGCCGGCCCGGGAGCGTGCCGGCGGATGAGGCCGTGGCGGCGTTGGTGGCCTTTCGCGTCATCTATTACCTCGCGCCATTGGGTTTGGCGGTGTTGGGGCTCACGGGTTACGAAGTCCGTCGTCAACGGGAACGGGTCGGCGCATGGGCCACGACGGCGGGGCGTTGGTTGCCTGGTGTGGCGCCGCGGTTGCTGGCGGTCGCGACCTTCGTCGCGGGAGCCTTGCTCTTGGTCTCGGGCGCGACGCCTTCGATCCATAGCCGGGTGGCGTGGCTCAACGATTTTTTGCCGCTGCCGGTCATCGAGACCTTCCATCTTTTGGGGTCGATCGCCGGGATTGGCCTGCTGCTTTTGGCGCGTGGGTTGCAGCGTCGGCTCGACGCGGCCTATGGCCTTACCCTCGCTTTGTTGATCGCGGGCATCGCGGCGTCGTTGCTCAAGGGATTCGATTGGGAGGAGGCGCTGGCGCTGAGCGTGATGGTGGTGGCGCTCGCGCCCTGCCGGAGTTTCTTCAACCGGCGGTCGGCTTTGCAGGCCGACCGGTTCACGCCGGGATGGATCGCGGCGATCGCGCTGGTGATGTTGGGGGCCGGCTGGCTGGGGTTTTTTTCGTATCGCCATGTCGAATACCGCGATGCGCTGTGGTGGCGGTTTGCGCCGCACGCCGATGCCCCGAGATTTCTGCGCACGCAGTTACTGGGCATCGTGGCGCTGGGGGCGTTTGGCCTGCATCGGCTGCTGCGGGTGTCGCGGTCCGAACCACCCGCGTTGGTGCCGGTGGATCCGGTGCGACTGGCCGCGTTGGTGGCGGCGTCGCCGGTGACCTCGGCCCAACTGGCATTCACGGGCGACAAGGAGATCCTGATGGCGGCGAATGGAAACGGATTTTTGATGGTGGCACGCAGCGGGCGGAGCTGGGTGGTGCTTGGGGACCCGGTGGCGGCCGATGAGGCGGAGCGGCGCGAACTGGTCTGGGCGATTCGTGAACGGGCGGACCGGACTGCGGGCCGGGCGGTCTTTTATCAAGTCCGACCGGAGCATCTGGCGTTGTATTTGGACGCTGGATTCGGGCTGACCAAAATCGGCGAGGAGGCGAGGGTGCCGCTGACGGGCTTTTCGCTGGCGGGCGGCGCACGCAAGAGCCTGCGCGGCACCGTCACGAAGCTGGAACGCGAGGGGGCGTCGTTTGAGTGGGTTGCGCCTTCCGCGGTGGACTCGATCATGGCGGACTTGCGGCGTATATCCGAGGCTTGGTTGCGAGAAAAGTCCGTGCGGGAGAAAGGCTTTTCGCTTGGATTTTTCGACGAGGATTATCTGCGTCGCAATCCGGTGGTGGTCGTGCGGAAAAACGGAGCCATCGTGGCGTTTGCGAATGTGTGGCGCGGCGGTGAGAAGCACGAGTTGTCGATTGATCTGATGCGGCACGATGCGGACGCTCCCTCCGGCACGATGGACTATTTGTTTGCGCGTCTGATGCTGCGGGGGGCGGCGGACGGCTATCGTTGGTTCAACCTGGGCATGGCTCCGTTGGCGGGGTTGCAGTCCCGTGCACTGGCCCCGATCAGCCATCGGATCGGGTCATTGATTTTTCGCCATGCGGACCACTTTTACGGGTTTCAAGGGTTGCGGGCGTATAAGGACAAATTCGGTCCGGTCTGGGAGCCGCGTTATCTGGCGGTGCCGGGGGCGTGGCAGTTGCCGGGGGCGCTGACGGACATCGCGATTCTGATCGGTGGAGGATTGCGCGGGGTGCTATCGAAATGAACGGGATCCGACGTGTTTTTGTAAGATGGCTCGCTCCGCTGTTCGGCGGCGCGACTATGCTGATGGCGGGGGAGGGTTTACCGCTCGTGGAATACGCGGTTCCGGATCCGGTGGACGCGAGGGCTCCGTTGGTGGTGCTGGTGAGCGGAGATGGCGGATGGGCCGAAATCGATCGGGAGCTCGCGCAGCGGTGGCGGAACCGGGGCTGGCCCGTGGTGGGGTTGAATGCCTTGAAATATTTTTGGCAGAAGCGGACGCCTGCAGCGTTTGCCGAGACGATCAACGATCTCGTGACGACCTATCGCGCGCGTTGGGGCGCCAGGCCGGTGGTTCTTGCCGGGTTTTCGTTTGGTGCGGATACGGTGCCTTTCGCGTATAACCGCCTGCCGGCGAACACGCGCTCGACCGTGATGGCGATGGTGTTGTTGAGTCCGGCGGAAGCGTCGATGTGGGAAGCGGGCATGGCGAGTTGGTGGGGCGGGTCGTCGGCTGGGCCGAAAATTGCCCCCGAGGTGGCGGCGATCGCTCCGCTGCCCGTGCTGATCATCACCGGGGAAGCGGATCCGGATGCGTTTGATGACTGGGTGGAACGACCTTGTCTCGAGCACGAGAAATGGCCGGGAGATCACCATCTGGACCGCCGCTATGATCGGATTGATACGACCGTCGCGGCGTTTTGGGCGCGTATCGGGTCGTCGCCGACTGACCTTCCCGAGGCAAGGTAAGGGCCGACCGGTCTGAGGCGCGGGCGCCACGGCGGGGGGACAGGAGCTTCTCACGGATTTTGCTTCGCCCGGCGCGGTTTTTCGCGGCAGGGTCGCGGTGAATGAGCGACAAAGCGACGATGGCCGGAGCGGCCCCGGCAGAACGGGTGAAGTTTGGCACCTTTGGCGGTGTGTTTGTGCCCAATCTACTGACGATTTTGGGCGTCATCATGTTCCTCCGGACCGGCTGGGTCGTGGGCAACGCGGGGCTGGTGCAGGCGCTCTGGATTCTGGTGATTGCCAACGCCATCACGTTGCTCACCAGCCTTTCGCTTTCGGCCATCGCGACGAACCTGCAAGTGCGAGGCGGAGGGGCGTATTTTCTGATTTCCCGCAACCTCGGTCTGGAGATTGGCGGGGCGGTGGGGTTGCCGTTGTTTTTGGCGCAGGCGGTCTCGGTGGCGTTCTATATTATCGGCTTTACGGAATCACTGGAGTTCTTGTTCCCCGATTTGCCGGCGCGGCTGATTTCGGTGGGAACGTTGCTCGTGATTTTGGTGATCGCGTGGGTGGGAGCGGAACTGGCGATCAAGACACAATATCTGATCATGGGTGCGCTGGGGGTGTCACTGTTGTCGTTTTTTGTCGGCTGGTCGCCGGTGCCGCAGTGGTCGACCAACTTTTCCCCACAGTATACGGACGGCCTGAGCTTTTGGGCGGTCTTCGCCATCTTTTTTCCGGCGGTGACGGGCATCATGTCAGGGGTGAGTATGTCGGGGGACTTGAAGGAGCCGTCGAAGAGCATCCCCAAAGGCACGCTGATCGCGGTCGGTGTCACGTTCGTGATTTATGCGGCGCAGATGATCTGGTTGTCGCTGCACGCGACGCGCTTCGAACTGGTGAACAACAGTCTGATCATGCAGCGGATCGCGATTTTCGGGCCGCTGATTTTTGTCGGTTTGTGGGCGGCGACCTTGTCCTCGGCGTTGGCGAGTTTACTGGCGGCGCCGCGCACCTTGCAGGCTTTGGCGCAGGACCGCGTCGTGCCATTTTTTATGGGACGCGGAACGGGGCCGGCGAACGAGCCGAAGCTGGCGTTGCTGTTGTCAGCGGCGGTCGCGGGCGTGTGTTTGCTGGCGGGCAAACTCGATTTGATCGCGCCGGTGATCTCGATGTTTTTTCTCACAACCTACGGCACGATCAATTTGGTGGCGGGGCTGAGCCGGCTGGTGTCGAACCCGAGTTATCGGCCGACGTTTCGGGTGCATTGGCTGCCGTGTTTGTTGGGCGCGGGCGGTTGCGGGTTTGCGATGTTCCTGCTGAGTCCGTTTGCGACCGTGGCGGCCGTGGTGGTGATCGCCGGCATCTATCTGTTGCTGAAGAGCCGCCAATACCAGACTTCGTGGGGCGACGAGCGCAGCGGAATTTGGTTTTCCTTGGCGCGGTTTGGTCTGCTGCAGTTGGCGGCCTCGCGGCAGCACGTGAGAAACTGGCGCCCGGTGCTGATGGTGTTGGTGGGCAACCCGTCGTCGCGCCTGCCGTTGGTGGAATTCGCCAACCGTTTGGAGGCCCGGCGCGGGTTGTTGTTTTTATGTCAGATCGTGACGGGCGATTGGCAAAAGTTGCTGCCTCAGCAGGCCGCGCGGCAGCGTCAGCTGGAGGACTTTATTCGCGAGAGCCGTTTGTCGGCGGTGGGGAAAACGGTGCTGGCGGACGACTTTGAGCACGGCGTTTCGACGCTTCTACAAGTGGCGGGAGTGGGCGCGTTGGAACCGAACACGGTGATGGTGGGGTGGAGCGAAGATACGTTGCGCGAGGCCGAGTTTGCGCGGGCGGTGCGGCGCATCATGCAATTGCAGCGGAACCTGCTGGTCTTTGAAGCGGCCGAGTGGCCAGCGGCGCGTCTGGCGCCGGTGATCGATGTGTGGTGGCGGGCAAAACTGAACGGGGGTTTCATGCTCACGCTCGCCCACTTGTGGCGCGAAGGCAGCGCGGGGCGGGCGCGAGGTTACCAGCTCCGGGTGCGGCGCATCATCGAAAACGAGGCCGGGCGGGAGTCGGCGACCCAGGCGATGACGGCGATGTTGAAAGCGACGCGCATGGATGCCGAAGTGGATATCGTGGTCGATTCGGGACCGCCTTTGGACGTGATCGCGCGCGAGTCCGAAACTTCGGCCGTGTGCTTCATCGGTCTGGCGCTGGATGTTGAACACATCACGGATAACGCCGTGAACCCCCTGAACAGCATGAAGCCTTTGGTGGCCTCGTTAAAAGGCGCCATCGTGCTGGCGAAGAGTTACCACGATTTCCGCGTCGATGAATCGGCGGAAGGGTAGTTAGTCGCGGGATACGTCGTCGGGTGGCATCGGTTCCCAACCGTCGTGGCGTTGGGCCTTTTCCTCGTCGGAGAGGTCGGCGCGCAAGAGTCGATCAAGGTTTTCGATATGTTGGCGGGCGATGCTCATGTAGGCTTCGTCATCGTCGCGGGCGGCGGCCAGTTCGCGGGTGGCGATTTCATCGTGGCGACGGAACCGCTGCACTTGGCGCCGCGCTTGATAGGCGCGCATGCCGAGCAGGCGCATCGCGGCCTCGCTGAGATCGAGCGACGTGCCCAGCGTCTCGCGATAAACGTATTTCACGCCGGCCGCGCCCAGCTCGTGTTCGTGGGCGCGATCCAAGGCGCGCGCCATGATCGTGAGGTGGGGAAAATGCTGCTGCACGATGGCGACGAGTTGCAGCGACCGCTCGCGGTCGTCGATGGCGATAACGAAAAGCCGGGCGTGTTGCGCACCGGCGGAATGGAGCAGTTCCGGGCGCAGGGCGTCACCGTAAAATACCGACAGACCCAACGCCCGCAGGACATCGACCTGCTCCGAATCGTGGTCGAGCACGGTGGCACCAAAACCGTTGCCACGGAGAACCCGCCCAATGATGTGCCCGAAGCGGCCGAAGCCGGCGAGAATCACGGGGTTCTCCGAGGACTCAATCATGTCTTGAGGCCGAGCGTTGGGGGGCGTCTTGGCGAAGCGCGGCTGCAACAGACGCTCGTTGAGGATGAAGAGTAGTGGCGTGGCTGCCATCGAAAGTGCCACGGCAGCGATCAGCGGCGCCGTCTCAGCCGGGGAGAGGACGTGTTGCTGTTGGGCGAAGGAGAGCAACACGAACGCGAACTCCCCGCCTTGCGCGAGCGCGAAGGCGAAGAGTAATCCGCCGGCCGTATCGAGGCGGAAGACGCGACCCAGCACGAAAAGCACGATGAATTTTAAGCCCAACAGGCCGGCGACCAACCCGGCAATGAGACCGGGGGAGGTGACGATCAGATGAAAATCGATCCCGGCGCCGACCGAGATAAAGAAAAGACCAAGCAGGAGCCCTTTGAACGGCTCGATGTCGGACTCGAGTTCATGGCGATACTCGCTGTTGGCCAGGACGACGCCGGCGAGGAACGTGCCCAGCGCCGGGGAGAGTCCGACGGACTGCATGGCGAGCGCGATGCCAACCACGAGCATCAAGGCGGTGGCCGTAAACATCTCCCGCAGCCGCGTGCCGGCGATGGCGCGAAAGAGGCGCGGCAGCACGAAGCGACCGCCCATGATGACGCCGCCGACAACGGCGAGTAAGATGACCGCTTGGGCCCAGCCGGGGAGATGCGCGATGAGGTTGGCCGTCGCTCCATGATCAGTTTCCGCCGCGGCGAGGCTTGATCCATCGGGTAGCGTCAACAGCGGGAGCAGCGCGAAAATCGGAATCACCGCGATATCCTGGAACAGCAACACGGCGAACGCGGATTCGCCGGCCGGCGTGCGCATGAGCCCCTTTTCCTGCAAGGACTGGAGCACGATGGCGGTCGATGACATGGCGAGGATGACGCCGACCGCCAGCGGCAGCCGCACGCCGAAGCCGAGCGCGTGGCCCAGTCCCGTGATCGCCGCGGCGGTCAGCACGACCTGCAAGCCACCCAAGCCGAACAGGCGGCCACGCATGCCCCAGAGGCGCATGGGCTGAAGTTCGAGACCGACCAAAAACAGCATCAACACGACGCCGAATTCCGCGACGTGCATGACGTCGTTCATGCCGCTCTCGGAGCCGACCAAACCGAGCGCGGCCGGACCGATCACGACGCCGGCGATGAGGTAGCCGAGGACCGAGCCCAAGCCCATGCGCTGGGCGAGCGGGACCGCGAGAACGGCGGCGGCGAGAAAAACGAAGGCCTGCGCGAGAAGAGAGTCCATCGGTGGTCGGAGGAACGGTTACAGACCGAGAGCGGCAAGATCGGCGTTGAGGCGAGGCACCGGGGCGGTCCGAGCGAGATCGAAGGTTTCATCGCGCAAGCCGAGCAGGATGCGGCGGTAGTCCTCGGCGTGTTGATCGACCTCCGCCGGATCGGTGAGGTGGGCGCTGCCGTGGATCACGAAAGGCGGCAGATACCTCATGCCGCAAAGGCGGGCGGTTTGCTCAAGCGGGGCGAGGAGTTCGCGCACCGTGAAGTGGTTGTGCCCTTCGCGTTGATACGCATGCGCGGCGCCGCCGGCGGAGAGCGCGTTGAACATGATTTTGCCCGTCAGTCGGTTGCCGCGAGGCCCGTAAGCGTAGCCGTATTCCAGCACGAGGTCCTGCCATTCCTTAAGCAGGGCGGGGGTGGAATACCAATAAAACGGATGCTGCAACACGACGACCTCGTGCTCTGCGAGTCGGGCCTGTTCCGCGGCAACATCGATGGCGAAATCCGGGTAGGCCTCATAGAGATCGTGAAAGGTGACTCCTTCGAGATCGCGCACCGCCGGAATCAGGCGCCGGTGAATCCGAGACTTTTCCAATGCCGGATGGGCAAACAAAATGAGGATGCGGCGCATGGGTTGGAAAGGGGACGGGAAAAAGGATTGGACGCCGGGAAGGAATACGCACGGGAATGGCTCCGGCAACCATGCGTATTCTCATCACGGCCGGTCCGACCCGGGAGCACCTCGATCCGGTGCGTTATTTAAGCAATGGCTCCAGTGGCAAAATGGGCTACGCGTTGGCGGCGGCGGCGGTGGGGCGGGGATGGCAGGTCGATCTGGTGAGTGGGCCCGTGGCCTTGGCTGCGCCGGCGAACGTGGCGCTGACGCGCGTGGTCTCGGCGGCCGAAATGATGTCGGCTTGCCGGGAGAGATTTGCGGCATGCGACGTGTTCGTCGCCGTGGCGGCGGTGGCGGATTATCGGCCGAAAACGCGCGCGGCGGGTAAACAGAAGAAGACGGGCGGACCGGTGACGTTGGAATTGGAGCCGACGGTGGACATTTTGGCGACGTTGGCGGCGGGAAAGCGATCCGACCAGATTGTCGTGGGATTCGCGGCGGAGACTTCGGATGTCGAGGCTTACGCCCGCGAGAAGATGGCGCGGAAGAACTGCGATTGGATGGTGGCGAATGATGTCGGGGCCTACGGAATCGGGATGGAGGCGGATGACAACACGGTGCTGTTGATCGGCCGGGCGGGGGACAGCGAACGTTTCGGACCGGCCCCGAAACGGGCGGTGGCGGAGTTTATTTGGGATCGGGTCGTATAAGCAGGGCGTTCATCGCGCGCCGAAATCCATTTGGAGATTCACACGGCGAGGTGGCCCGCATGGACTGGAGACCATGTCGAAGTCTCTTTCAGCGATTGATCCGGAACGTGAGCGCCTGGCGGAGAACGATCGGCGGGAAAAAAACTGGCAGCGTTGGGGGTCCTATTTGCCGGAGCGGCAATGGGGCACGGTGCGCGAGGACTACTCGGGCAACAGTGATGCGTGGAGTTACTTCCCCTTCGATCAGGCAAAAAGTCGCGCGTATCGATGGGGGGATGACGGCTTGCTCGGGCTTTGCGATCGTGAAGGTCGGATGTGTTTTGCCGTCGCGCTCTGGAACGGAAAAGACGCCTTTCTGAAAGAGCGGCTGTTCGGTTTGTCGGGACCGCAGGGCAATCACGGCGAGGACGTGAAAGAGTGTTATTTCTACCTCGATGCGACGCCGACGCACAGCTGGATGCGCGCGCTCTACAAGTATCCGCAGGCAGCGTTTCCTTACGATCAACTTCGCGAAGAGAACGGCAGACGCACCAAGGATCAACCCGAGTTCGAGTTGGTTGAGACGGGCGTATTTGACGAGAATCGCTATTTCGACGTCGAGGTGCGCTACGCCAAGGCCGGACCGAACGACTTCTGTATCGAGATTGAGGTGACAAATTGCGGTCCGGAGGAAGCGACGATTCACGTGCTTCCGACGCTGTGGTATCGCAACGGATGGTCGTGGGGATGCCGTCACGAAGGCTGTGAGGTGAAGCCCCGTTTCTGGCGCGAGGGGACGAGCAGGGTGCGGGGCGATCACGCCTCGCTGGGCAAGTGGAGTTGGGAGACGGAGGACGAGACGGCGCCTCTCCTGTTCACCGAGAACGAGACCAACATGGCCCTGCTGTTCAACGGCGAGAACGCGAGTCCCTACGTGAAGGATGGGATCAACGCCGCCGTGGTCGAAGGCCGGGCGGACGCGGTGAATCCGGCGGGCAAAGGCACCAAGGTGGCGGCCCACCACCCGTTGACGCTCGGCGCCGGCGCGTCCCACACCGTGCGCGGGCGCCTCTATGCGGAGACGGAGACGCCGGCGCAGAAATTTGGCGATGCGTTTGAGACCGTGATGCGCACGCGAAAACAAGAGGCGGATTTGTTCTTCGAAAACACGCGCGGGGTGGGGAACGATGTCGAGAAAGCGAAGATCGCGCGGCAGGCATTCGCGGGGCTTCTGTGGACGAAGCAGTTTTACCACTACATCGTGAAGGACTGGCTGGAAGGCGACACCGAGGTCGCCGCACCGCCGGAGGAGCGCAAGCACGGTCGCAATGCGGAGTGGGCGGGCCATCTCTACAGCCGCAACGTGCTTTCGATGCCGGACAAGTGGGAATACCCGTGGTTCGCAGCGTGGGACACGGCGTTTCACATGATCCCGATGGCGCGCATCGATCCCTACTTTGCGAAGAACCAGCTGAACCTGTTTTTGCGGGAGTGGTATATGCACCCGAACGGCCAGATCCCGGCCTACGAGTGGAATTTTTCCGACGTGAATCCGCCCGTGCACGCGTGGGCATGTTGGCGGGTTTACAAGCTCACCGGCCGGCGGGGGGAGCGGGATCGCACGTTCTTGGCCCGCACGTTTCAGAAACTTTTGTTGAACTTCACGTGGTGGGTGAACCGGAAGGATCCGGCGGGCAACAATCTCTTCGCGGGCGGCTTTTTGGGATTGGACAATATCGGGGTGTTCGACCGCTCGCAACCCTTGCCGGCGGGCGGACGCCTGACCCAGGCCGACGGCACGGCGTGGATGGCGTTTTATTGCAGCACGATGTTGGCGATGGCGTTGGAGCTCGCGGAAAAGGATCCTGTTTACGAAGACATCGCGTCAAAATTCTTTGAGCACTTCGTCGCGATTTCGGATGCGATGAACCACCTCGGCGGCTCGGGCCTCTGGCACGAAGAGGACGGTTTTTACTACGACCAGTGGGTGCACCCGGACGGTCGCACGGAGCCGGTGCGATTGCGGTCATTGGTGGGCTTGGTGCCGCTATTCGCCGTCGAGTTTATCGACGAAGCGCGGTTGGACACGTTGCCCGGTTTTGCGAAACGCACGCGATGGTTTCTGGAGAACCGCAAGGACCTCGCCCGCTCGATCGCATACTTTTCGGAAGACGGGCGCGACACCGGACGGCACTTGCTGGCGATTCCCTCCCGGGAGCGTCTGGCGCGGGTGTTGCGTTACGTGTTCGACGAGCAGGAATTTTTGTCGCCGCACGGCGTGCGCTCGATGTCGCAGCACTACCGTGAAGACCCGTTTGTGCTGCAGGTCGGGGGGCAGGATTTCTCGGTCAACTACGTGCCGGGTGATTCGAACACCGGGTTGTTTGGTGGTAATTCGAATTGGCGCGGACCGATCTGGTTTCCGATGAACTTTCTCATCATCGAGGCGTTGGAACGCTACCACGCGTTTTACGGCGAGAGCTTCAAAGTCGAGCTGCCGACGGGCAGCGGGAATTGGGTGACGTTGGACAAGGCGGCGGCGGAGCTGAGTCGTCGCTTGAGCACGCTTTTCACGCCCGACGAAAACGGGGCACGCGCCTGTCACGGCGCCGATCAGCGTTTCGCGCAGGATCCGCGATGGAAGGACCTCCTGTTATTCCATGAGTTTTTTGACGGCGACACGGGTTTGGGCCTCGGCGCGAATCATCAGACCGGATGGACAGCGTTGATCGTGAGCCTGCTGGATCGCGCCGAAGAACGGCGGGTGATGCAGAAGCAACGGGAACGCAAATGAGCTTGGAGCCGAGCGCTCCGGCGCGCACCCTCGCGCCTGATGTCTCGTTGGTGGACGCAAAGCGAACGTAAGATCTTTCTCGCCCCGCTGCTTTGCTTCGGGTTGGCCTTTGCGTTGGAGCAGACGGCTTGGTTTCAGCAAATCGCGGTGCAGACACTCGATTTGCGCACCCGCATTCGCGAAGTGATCGGGCAGGGGCCACCGTCGGACGAATTACGCGTGATTGGGATTGGCGATCGATCAACGATCAACATTGAGCCGTGGCCCTTTCGTCGGGCTTGGCATGCCAACCTGCAACAGCTGTTGGTAAATACGCCCCCGGCCGTGCTTGCTTGGGATGTCATATTTGCTGATCGAATCGATATGGAGGGCAATAAGTGGGACCCCGATGCGGACAATGATTTCGCGCTGACGACTGCTCTGTTGCGGCAAGCAGGCACATCGGTGATTTTCGCGTCTGTATCTGGGATCGACCCGACGGGCGATGATGTGGCGCAGCCGGGACTGACGCGGGCGTTGCCGCATGTGGACGGGGATGTGGGTCGTTTGTTGGGCGATCCCGAGCTGACGATGCCCTTCCCTGAGCTGCGAATTGATTCGACGTTTGGATTGGTGGATGCGCCGCGTGGTGAGGGTGGGGTGGTCCGCAACATCCCGATGGTTTTAAAGGTGCGAAACGAAATCCTACCTTCTCTGTCGTTGCAGATCCTGATGCAATATTGGCATGTATCGGTCGACGATGTGAAGGTGGTGCTCGGTGATGCGATCATCGTCCCGAAGCCGTGGGGGGGCGAGGTGCGTATCCCGATCGATAGCGACGGGCGCTACTTGATCAACTACCGCTACGGGAAGATGGAAAACATCGAGGACCTTGGCCGAGCTTTCGTGACGATGGAGTATTTCGATCTCTTGATTGCCTTGCACCAGACATACGTCCAACACGACGAATCAGCGCCGGCGCCGCCGAATCTTACCGGGAAGTTGGTTTTACTCGGAGAGTTTTCCACCGACGTTGGACCCACGCCGCGCGAGCCGCTGAGTCCTTTGGTGCTGATTCACGCCAATATATTGGACAATATTTTGAAGGAGGACTTCGCCCGAAAGGCGAATGAACCCCTAACGTGGGGCCTGTTTTTGCTGGTGAGCTATGCCGGTCTCATCGGGTTGGGACGGAGGTCTCCGGCGGTGCTCGTAACGTTCACGTCGGTCGTGCTCGGGCTGTTTTTGATTTTCTGTTTTTGGGCATGGATCGAGCACAGTCTTTGGGTGCCGATGTTCGCGCCCACGGTTGGATTCACGGGTCTTCAGTATATCGTGATTACTCGGCGGGCGAAGCTGGAGCAACGGGCGCGAGAGAACATGAAGCAGATGTTTGGTTCCTATCTTTCCCCCGGGCTTTTGAAGAAGATGATGGCGAGGGACGAATTGGCTGTCATCGGCGGCGAGCGGCGCGTGGTGACGATTTTGTTCTCTGATCTGCGCGATTTTACGAGTTGGAGTGAACGCACCGACGAAGAGACGCTGATCAAGCAACTTAACGAATATTTAGAGGCGATGGTGGAGTGCATCCATGAGCACCAGGGCACGTTGCACAAGTTCATTGGCGATGCGGTGATGGCGGTTTGGGGCGATCTGGTTTCAGCTGGCGAGGCGGAGGATGCGCACCGTGCGGCCCGGGCGGCTCTGGCGATGGTAGGTCGGCTTGACGAACTCAACCAGCGTTGGGCCGCAGTTGGCGCGCATACCTTGCGGATGGGGGTAGGCCTCAACACGGGGCGAGTGGTGGTCGGTAATGTCGGCTCTTCGCAACGGATGGAGTTCACTGTGATTGGGGATGCCGTGAATTTGGCGGCCCGGCTCGAATCGATGACAAAAACGCTCGAAACCACCATCTTGGTCGGTGAGTCAGTCGCAGCGTTGGTTGGAAATAAATTTTTGGTTAAGTCCCAAGGCGAGGTGCCGATCAAAGGCAAGGCGGAGCCTGTCCGCGTCTACTCTCTTGAGGACACTCAGTATTAGTTTGGGTCACGTTTTTTCGATGGCCCAAGTTCGTCCTTGAGGACTGCATAGGTGCCAATACCGTGCGTTAGGCTCGGTGTTTAGTTATCCCTCCATCATGTTTATGAAACGCTTATTATTTGTTATCGGCGCATTCAGCCTATTGTCGGTTTTGTCCGTGTCGGCCGAAGTTTCTAAGGTGCAAGGAACCGTTTCAAAACTTACCGGCTCCGCTACGATGATTGCTCCGGGGAGCACGACTCCCGTTGAACTTAAAGTCGGCGATAGGATTCCCCAAGGCGCGATCATCACCACCGGCATGAGTAGCACGTTACTGCTCCGCACTTTTGCGGGCACCGTGGCGACCGCTTCGGCAAACACGACCTTTGAGGTTGAACAGTTGACTCAGACGACGACTGCGGGAGTCGTGACGAAAGAGACGACGATGATCGGATTGAAGTCCGGCAACCTCGTTTCCACGCTCGATCCCACCAAACGTGCGGTGAATAACTACGGGGTGCGGACACCTAAAGGAGTCGCGGCTGCGCGCGGCACGGTTTTTTCATCCGAGGTGCTCAGCTCTGGCTTGGCGAACGTGAATGTGACCGATGGCGCAGTCACCGTCGTTTTTGGCGGTCAGACCTATTCCATGGTGGCGGGCACGATCTCCTTTAATGGGGGCACTCCGATTTCGATGGCTGCGGCCGTCTCGGATCCCGCGACGGCAGCTGTGGTAGACGCCATGCTGGCTGCGGCGGTTGAGGCCGTGTCACAAGTTGTTGAGCAAGGCTCGGATTTACCGGCCGACTCGTCGACCTCGGTTTTGGCCGCAGTGACGCAGGTCGCGGTCACTGCATCGGTGGCCCAAGAAGCTGCGGCGGCGAACAATCCTGCGATCCCAGCGCCCGCGCAAAGCGCTGAACAAATTACAGCCCGCGTCGTCGCGGCGGTGACGACCTCGACCTCATCAACGTCCGCTTCTTCGGCTGCGGTCTCCGCTGCGGTGGGGGCTGTGACTCAAGCTGCGGCGACCGGCGCCGTCAGCGGCACGGCTCAAGCGGCTGCGACTCAAGCTTCTGCCGCAGTTCTTGCCAGCGGTGGCACCGCTGCGCAGGCACAGGCGGCGGCAGCAACTGCTGCGGCGAACTCGACAGCGAGCTCGCAAACTCGCGTGGCTTTGGTGACCGCGGCAGCTAATGCAACGGTGCAGACGGCCGCCGCCTCGAATCCGACCATCGCGGCTTCTGCCTCAGCGATTGCTGCTGCGGTGACCCGCGCAAGCACGACGGCGGCGAATAATGCGTCGACCACAGCGACTCAAGCGGCCAATTCCACCACGAACCCGACCCAAGCGGCGACGCCGAGGGCGCCCACTGCGACAGCTGTTCCGACGACGCCGGCCGTTGATCCAGGGCAGACGATCACGGTAAGCCCTTCTGCCTAGGCGAGGTTGCAACACTAATCCCAGCCGATTCTCGCTGCTGATTTCTCCGTCGCATCAGTGGCGTTTGGGGACGGAAAGACGGATTGTGCCGGGGGCAACGTAGGCCCCACCAATCCGCCTCGAAGCTTTTTGTCCCTTGGCTGTGATACGCTCGGCGAAGTCTATTCGAACTTCGGGGCAGCAGATTCGTCGAGGAATGTGCCTTGCTCGAGCGAAGGCGTTTTCGACTTGGGAAGGCGGTCCGTCGCATCTCCCAAGTGGCGGGGCGGGCGGGAGACGCGTTGGGCGACCGCCGCTTCCCGGTCCGCGACGATACGATCGCAGATTCGGTGGATTTGGAGACGCAGCCACTTGGTGGTCGGGCTGTTCGGCGTATAGTCCGCCGGCCCATAGTGGTCGATGCGTTCGACTTGGCGCAGCCGGTCGTTTTGTTCGAATTCGGCGGTCGAGTCGGGATTGTAGACCGCGTAAGCTTTGCCGCCGCCGTTGCGCACCACGGAAAAACTCGGGATGTCGCTTGGGCCATCCGCGATGTAGATCATGTTCATCAAGGGAATGCGCCGGTCGGCGGGCTTGATGTTGGAATTCACATCAATCGCGGCGTTTTTGTTGGTGCCCTTGTTGATTTCGAAAATGGCTTTGGTCTTGGTCGTGTTGTCGATGACCGTGCCGATCTGCGCGATCTCGGCCTCGGCGGTGATGGCAAATTCCTCCTGGTGGAGAAAGCCGGGCTGAAGGGGATTCTCGACGAACTCACAGCCCCAGATGCCGTCGACCATCGGGGCGATCGCGCTGCCGCGGATCATCTCGGCCAGCCCCGTGCTCACGACGTAGTGTTCCAGCGCGATGTCGTGTTTCACGTATTCCGGTTTCTCTCGCACGAATTGCCGACTCAGATTGAAGAAGCCGGGCATGCCGGGGTAAAATTCGATCTCGGCGCCGCAGCGCCGCAGGAGCTTGTTATTCAGTCCGGCCATCTGGCCGCCGAGCACATGGGTGAGGATGTGGTTGAGGTAGGCGATTTCACCGGAGATGTGGTAACCACGCTTCTTATACTGGCTGGCTAGACTGTTGGTCTCCGCCCAGAAATTGGGTTCATCGACGCCAAAGTGCCGGAACAACGGCGCCTGCATATAATCAGGAATGAGGGTCTTATCGAAATCCCAAATACAGGTGACGATATTTTGGGTGAAGAGTGTCGTAGCCATGGGAAAAATTGCGAGTAAACCGGCGCGTGAGCGGTGGGCGTGAGGCAATCGCGACCGGCCCGAGGGCGCAACGCCGGAGTGTGCTCCGGTCGTGGGAACCGGGCGCGCTTCGCCTACGCGGCGCGGCGACCATAGTTTAAAGAAGCGGGGCAAAGAGCCGACTCAGATCTTCGGCGAGATTTCCAAGCAAGCGGTAGCGCCGGGGTTGGCCGGGGATGTATTCGGTGCTTTGCCCGCGAATTTCCTCGGCCCAGCGGCGCATGGCTTTCACGTCGGCCGTGGAGTGGGCGACGACGCCGATCTCAAAATTAACGAAGAGGCTGCGCAGATCAAAATTGGCCGAACCAAAGACGCCGGCGCAGTGGTCCACGATCATGGCCTTGGAGTGAAGCATACCCGGCTGATAAAAGAGGATGTGCGCGCCGGCTTGGTGAAGTTCGCGCAGGTAGTGGCGGCGGGCGAAATCGGTGATCGGATGGTTGGATTTTGCCGGGATGATCAAGGTGACGTCCTTGCCGGCGCGGGCTTTGACAAGCAATGAGCGTTGGAGCACTTCGTCGGGAATGAAGTAGGGCGTCACGATCCAGATGCTTTCTTCGGCCTCCTGAATCAGGGCGAGAATGCCTTCGTAAAGAGGATCCCCTTGCACATCGGGGCCGCTGGCAACGATCTGGATGTCGCCTTTTCCGGCGGGACGGATGGCGGTCGGATCGCGTTCGCTCCGGAGCGTTTCGATGGGCTGTTTGCTGGCGAACGACCAGTCGGCCAAAAAGACCTCGTTCAGCAGGGCGGCGGCCGGGCCTTCGATAATCGCACCGAAATCGGCGAAGCGTTTTTTACGCGGCGTCGGGCCGAGATAGTCTTGCGAGAGGTTGTGACCGCCGACGATCGCCACGTGTTGGTCGAAGACCGCGATCTTGCGATGGTTGCGCAGATTGGCCGATGCCCGGGTGGCGAGGGGCAGCACCGGCAAAAATTTGACGACCTCGCCGCCGGCCGCGCGAAGTTCACGCAAAAGGCCGGGCGCGGTGAAAAAGCTGCCGAAGGCGTCAAGTTGAAGGCGAACTTTGATGCCCGCTTTCGCGCGCTTGACCAGCAGGCGCACGAGACGTTTACCGACGGCTTCGCGTCCAAGGATGAACGTGGCGATGTGAATCGAGTGCTGGGCTGCATTGATGCACTTTTCGAGCTCGGCGAAAGCCTGCTGACCGTCGGTGATCAAGGTTACGGCGTTGCCCCCGACGGGCAGGGGCGCGCCGTTGGCGCACATCGCCTGCACGCTCGGGCGGTCCCGGGTCTGCTCGCTGGCGGCGGTCATATCGGGCAGATCGGGATTAACCCGGGTCTTCAAGGCGGCGAGGCGTTTGATCTTGCGACCGCCGAGGAACAGGAAAAGCGGCACGCCTACATAGGGCACGAGCACGATCCCGAGCAACCAGGCGATGGTATTGCCCGGCTGGCGCTTGTCGCTCATGAGTCGCGCGATGGCGAAGATCGCCAGCATGAATCCACCCACGGTTAAGAGGTGGGACCAGATGCTGCTGCTGACCGCTTCGGTAACTCCTTCGTTCATCGCGGGAAAAGGACTAGCGAAGGGAAGGGAGGTTCCCGCCGGGTGCAATGCTGACCTTTGCCAAAGGGCTGCAAAGGCGAGGGGATGAAATGATGTGACAAAAAAGCCTTGAAGTCACCGCTGTGAGCCATGAATTTCCGCCTCCCTCTCGGTGAGATACTCAAGTGGCCAACGAGGGCAGACTGTAAATCTGCTGGCTTACGCCTTCGGTGGTTCGAATCCACCTCTCACCACCATTTTAGCCGGCGCTCCTCACGGACGCCGGTTTTTTTGGACCTACCCCGCTCGGAACGAATCGCGGTAACGGCGAGCTCAAGGGAGCTCATAGAGCTCGACCAAGGCCACGCCGGTCGTCTCCCCGGCGCCGCGAATCTGCACCGAATACGCACCGGGCTCCAACGCGGCGATCAACGCGGCGTCTTTGCTTTGAGGGTTGGTCCACGCGAAGGCCCCCGCCGTTTGGGCCGCGTTGGTCAGAGCCGTGTCTCCCGACCAGTTGTCATTTGCCGCGATGAGCGTCGATCCTTGGTAGAGCTCCAGCACGGGATTCGCCAAGGCCCCACTGACTCCGAAGGCTTCGAGGGCCGGTCCCGCTCCACGAATGAGCACTCGCCGAGCGCCGTGGCCGGCAACGGCGAAGCCCGCGATCAAGATGTCTTCTCCTGTGCCGACGGTGGCGCGGGCGGAGACATTGCTGAGTCGAGGGAGCGAACTATGGGAAGCGCTGGGGAGCACGGTCTCATAAATTTCAGTCAGCACGATCCCGGCTCCGCCGTCCTTGGATTGGATTTGTAGGGTATACGCGCCAGATGCGAACGAAGTGAGTAGCGCGGCATCGCGAGACGCGGGATCGGTGAAGGGAAAAGCACCGACGGCGCGGGCCTGATCGCTGAACCACGTTCCGCCGCCCCAGTCATCATTTTCGCTGATCAGTGAGTTGCCTCGATAAACATGGATCAGGGGATCCGATACCGCCTCGCTCACTCCGTAGGCCCTCAGTGCCGGGCCGGCGGCCCGAGCTAGAAAAAACGGGGCGGCACCCGAGGGGGCATTTCCGACAACGAAACCGACGATCAGCGTGCCCGCGTCTGATCCGGTTCTTGCTCGAATCGACAAATTCGAAAGACGCGGAGGGTCCTTCACGGAGAGAAAGTAAAAGCCGGTGCGGGACTCGCCGTGCGGGTTGCTGACAAGGCAGGTATAGATACCGCATTGTTCCAATGTGACGGCGGAAAAGCTGAGCGTGGGCGAGGTGGCTCCGGCCACGACCACGTTGTCATGGGACCATTGGTAGGCGAGGTCTTCACCGCGGGCGTTGACCCGCAGTTCCGCGTCGGCTCCGAGAGTGACCGTGTGTTGCCGCGGTGAGTCGTAGAACACCGGGCGCGAGAGATTGCGACTGAACGTTACGGGAACCCGCACGAGTTCATTGCTACCGAGTGCATTCGTCGCGCGGACCGAAAAGGTCACCGGCTGAGAGGTCGGCTGCGGGTTTTCGAGATACAGCGTCGGGCCGTTCGCGCCCGGAATGGGTTGTCCGTCTTGATACCACTGCATTGTCTCAGGCTTCTGACCAACCGAGAGCGCGGTGAGAGAGGCGTCGACGCCGGCCTTGCCTTGGAACGGGGTTTCAAAACCGTCACTACTGAACGTATAGCGTCCCGGGAGGTAGGGGCCGGAAAGGTAGCCGCCCAAGTAGGCCACCCGGCTGCCGTCAAAACCCAAGGCATTGGTGACCGTGACTTGATAGTGGTCGATCGTGCGATCAGCGGGAGGTGCGATAACCGTGATTTCCCGATCGGTGGCCCCGTCCAGGGCCTTGTAATTGCGATACCACTGGTAGGCAAAAGGGGGCGTGCCTTCCGCCTGCACCGAGAGCGTAACTGGTTCATTCGCGATGCCGGTTTGCGACGCCGGGTGCGTCACGATATGTGGTGGCCGCTCGGCGTGAACCGTTAACGACGCGCACACCCAGAGCATCGGCAGGACCGAACGGAAGGTCTTCATGGGGGATAGAAAAACGATGGGACCGCTGCGGCTACAAGACCCCTGAAGAACGAAAACTGTAGTAGCCGACACCGGTGGGATCGGCCGCGGCGGTGCCGACAACGATATGGTCGAGGAGTTCGATCTCGATGGTGCGGGCGGCTTCACGCAGGACGCGGGTGACGCGGATATCGGCGGCGCTGGGCGCCGGATCGCCGCTCGGGTGGTTGTGCACGCACACGACTGCCGAGGCGCCTTCTCGAATGGCCTCGCGGAAAACTTCGCGCGGATGCACGACCGTGCTGGAGGTCGTGCCGGATGTCACTTCGACGCGGCGCAGCAGCCGATTCTTGCGGTTGAGGCAGAGGGTCCAAAACCGTTCGACCTCGAGTCCGAGCATAAACGGTCGCATGTAACGGGCGATTTCCTCCGGGTGGCTCAGGATCGGGCTCAACGTTTGTTCCTGCTGCAGCACGCGGCGGGCGATTTCCATCACGGTGACAAGCTGCAGCGCCTTGACGTGACCGATACCCTTGAGCCGACGAAAATCCGCCTCAGCCCAAGTGATCAGGCCGGCGAGCGATCCGGCCGTGTCGATGAGCCGGGCGGCGAGGGTGACGACGTCTTGGCCGTGGGTGCCGCTGCGCAAGAGCATGGCGAGTAACTCGGTATCACTCAGGGCGGTGGCGCCGAGCCGCTCCAGTCTTTCTTGGGGTCGTTCGCCCATCGCCATGGATCGCAAGCGATTGGGCTGGGATTCGAGCTCGGCCATCAGGAAGGGAACGCAACCGATGCGGCGGAGGATGGCAATCGCTGTTCTCGGAGTCATCACCCGCGAAAACATGACTCGCCGCGCAGAATCCTTGCCGAAGTTTCGCGCGTGTTTTCGATGGCGCCATGCGATTTGGAGGCAGGTTGGCGCGATATCTCTGCGGGGGAGGAATACTATCGGCGGCGTTGACGGGATGCACAGGGCCGGGCCGAGTGAGCGCGCCGCCCTCGGCTGCGGCGGCAGCATCCGCGGGAATTCTCACGGCCGACGAGGCGTTCGCCCTTTTGGCGGCGGAAAAATTCGCCGAGGCGCGGCCCGCGGTGGAACGCCTGGCCACCTCGGGTGAGCCGGAGGTGTTGTTGATGCTCGGCTTGATGCAATGTCTGGGGGCGGGCATGCCGCTGGATCGGGATGCGGGGATGCAAACGATGGAGCGTGCTTCCGAAGCGGGCAGCGCTTTGGCGACGTATTGGTTGCTCCAAACTGCGCCGGTCAACGATCCGCGGGTGGGCATCTGGCTGGAGCGGGCGCAGCGGTTTGCCGGGACCAGGGACGAGCGGGTTCCGGCGACCTTGGCGACAGTGGTGCCCCAGGGCATCCTGCCCCAGTGGGAGGCCAGTCGCCGGTGGAATGAGGCGGCGGCTGAAGCGGGGTCCGGGCGCGCGTGGCTGACCCTCGCGCAGATGGCCTTGTATAGCGGTCGGGCCCCCGACACGGAACAACACCGGGCGTATTTGCGGCGGGCGGGCGAGGCGGGCGAGTCCCGGGCCTGGTCGCTGCTGGCGCTCTACTCCGGGCTCGGCCTGTTCGGGGAAGCGAAGGACGGGGAGAAATCGCAACACTACGGTGAGTTGGCGGCGGCGGCGGGGGATGCCGATTGGCAACTGCAGCTCGGTCGTAATCTATTGGATACGAAGGCGGCGACCAAGGCCGATTTGGAGCGCGGTTTGGCGTGGGTGAAGGCCTCCGCCGTGCAAGGAAACGTGGGCGCAATGAATCTGTTGGGAGATCGACTCCGCGATGGTGCGGATGGCCCTGTCGATGACGGTGGCGCGCGGGCTTGGTATGCTCGCGCGGTGAAATTGGGTGATCCCAACTCGCTCGAAGACCTGGGGTGGATGATGGAAAAGGGGCGGGGGGCTCCGCGTGATCCGGGCGGAGCGCGCCAAGCTTACACGCAGGCGGCCGGGCACGGCAGTGGTTGGGCGATGGAGCAGATCGCCCGCATGATGGAAAACGGAATCGGTGGTCCGGTGCAGCCGGAGTCGGCCCGGGCGTGGTGGGAGCAGGCGGCGGCGCACGGGCGCACGTCGGCGATGATCCATCTGGGGGCGGCCGCAGACCAAAATGCGGACAAGACCACTGCGTTTGAATGGTTCGAGAAAGCGGCGCAGGCGGGTGACGCTTGGGCGCAAAATCGGGTTGGCTGGATGCTCCAAAACGGTGAAGGCATCGATCAGGATGTAGGTGAAGCGATCGGTTGGTATAAACTCGCGGCCGAAAAAGGCATGGCGTTAGCCTATGGCAACCTGGTGCAGGTCTACGCCAAGGGCCTGAGCTCCGAAGGCCCCGAGCCACGTCAGGCGATGGAATGGTGGATGGCGGCCGCCCGGGCTGAGATTCCGATTGGTCAAAAGGAAATCATCGCTTCCCTTTCGGATCCTGCGTTGGACCCGACGGTGCGCGCCGATGTTATCGATTTTGTCGAACGTCGCGTCGCGGATGAAGGCGAGGTCTTGCGCTCACGTTTGGCGATGTTCCTGGGCCTATTTTACTCCGGCGCACCGGGCGGACCCTGGTCAAATCGGACTCTGGCTCGGACGTATTTCGATCAGGCCGGGGCTTGGGGAGAAGCCAATGCGGCGGTGGCGCTGGCAGAATCATATGCGCATCCATTGCCGGATAGTCCGGCGGAACCCTTGAGGACCCTCGAAATGTTGGAATCGTTGTCCGATGCCGGCAACGAGACGGCGACGGGCGAGCTCTTTTTTTTTCGCGGGTTTGGCCCGCCGGAAGTGAGGGACCGAAAGCGGGCCGAGCAGATGTTTTACGCGATGGCTGCGCCCCTGCGCGAGCGTATCGCTTGGCACGCAAGGTCACAGGCTCGGGTGGAGCCTCAACCGTCGCCGCCTTCGCCCCAACGCATGCAGGAAATGGTGGCACGGCTGCCGCAGGACGGGGATCGTCCCCCGGTCCCGGTGTGGCGTGCCAAACCTGTTTTCCCGATGATATTGCGGATGCTGGATCGGGAGGGCGAAGCGCTGGTGTCATTTATTGTGGATACAGAGGGTCGGGTGGTGGAGGCGAAGGCGGAGAACGCTGATGAACCGGAATTCGGGGCTGCGGCGGTGGCGGCGGTTTCGCAGTGGCGCTTTGCGCCCGGGCGCAAGGATGGTCGTGCGGTGAACACCCGGATGCAGGTGCCGATTGTTTTTTCCATTTCCGACAATGACTGATGCGCGAAAAGTGACCCGTTGGTTGGTCGTCTTCAGCCTCGCTGTCTTCGCCGTCGGCCATGCCCGGGCCGATGAAAAATCCTTGGTCGCGTGGCGCACGGATTTTACGGCGGCGGTGGCCGAAGCGAGGGCCTCGAACCGGGCGCTGTTGGTGAAGTTTACCGGCTCTGACTGGTGTCCACCGTGTCGCCGGTTGGCGGCCGAGGTATTCGATACGGACGTCATGGCCGATTTTACCGCGAGCGAGGTGGTGCCGGTGTTGATCGATTTCCCCCGCACGATTCCCCAGACGGCGGCGCTGCGGCGTCAGAACCAATCGCTGGCGGAACGCTACGACGTCACCGGTTATCCGACGGTGCTCGTGCTATCACCCGACGAACAGGAGTTGGGCCGCCTTGGCTACATGGAGGGCGGCCCGAAAACGTTCGTGCGGGCCGTCAGGCGATGCCTGCGACCCAGGTGAAAGCCGGCGTTCGCGGTTGCGTCGCCGGCAGGTAAGGTATCCGTTTTAAAGTTACGCGGAACGCCCGCGGGGCGTTGGGCTCGCATCAGGACGCCTTCATCGTGCCGTTGCGCAAAAAGCGGAGGTGAAAATCGAAGGCATGCGCCAGTGCATGCGGCGTGTGGCTTTCCATCGTTTGGGCGAAGTAGTGGCGCAGTTCGTCCCGGTAATCGGGGTGAGCGCAGTTTTCGATGATCAGGTGCGCGCGTTCATGCGGGTCCTTGCCGCGGAGATCCGCCACCCCCTGTTCGGTCACGACGATTTGGACGGAGTGCTCGCTGTGGTCCTCGTGGCTGACCATGGGCACGATGGTGCTGATGGCGCCGAATTTTTGGGTCGAGGGGCAGGTGAAGATTGAGATGTAGGCATTCCGGGTGAAGTCGCCCGATCCACCGATGCCATTCATCATGTTGCGGCCCAGAAGGTGGGTGCTGTTCACGTTGCCGAACAGGTCGACCTCGATGGCGGTGTTGACCGAGATCACGCCGAGCCGACGGACCACTTCCGGGTGGTTGGTGATCTCTTGCGGACGCAGGACGATACGGGTGCGGTAGGCATCGAGGTTTCCGTAGAGTTCATCCATGGAGGGTTTGCTCAACGTGAGGGCGGCGGTGCTGGCGAACGTGATCTTGCCGGTGCGCATCAGGCCGAGCACCGCGTCCTGCAGCACCTCGGTATACATCGTGAAGGGAGGGATTTCGGGGTGGGTGCCGAGCGCGCCGAGCACGGCGTTGGCGATGTCGCCGACCCCGGATTGCAGCGGAAGAAACTGGCGGGGCACCCGGCCGGATTTCACTTCGGCGGCGAGGAAGTCGGCGACATTCTGACCGATGCGGCTCGTGATGGCATCCGGGGCGGCGAAGGTGCCGGTTTCGTCATCGATATCTGAATACACGATGCCGGCGATCTTGGCGGGATCGACTTGGATCACCGGCGCACCGATGCGGTCGGCCGGATGGTAGATGGGGATTTCGCGGCGAAAAGGTGGATCGGCGGGGTCGTAGATGTCGTGAAAACCACGGAGCGCGGCGGGATGCCGGGCGTTGACCTCGATGAGGATGCGATCTGCACAACGGCAAAACGTGGGCGCGGCGCCGACCGAGGCGGTGGGCACGATGGCGCCATTGGCGGTGACTTCCGAGGCTTCGACGATCGCCCAGTTCATGGGGCCGAGAAAGCGATTTCGCACCGCTTGGGGCAGCATGCTCAAGTGCATGTCGTAGAAGCGGGTGCGGCCGGCGTTGATCGCTTTGCGCAGGTCGGGGTCGGATTGATACGGCGTGCGGAACTTGATGGCGTTGGCTTTGGCGAGGGCGCCGTCGAGCGAGGGCCCGGTGGACGCTCCGGTGATCACCCCGATTTCAAACGGACGGCCGGCAGCATGTTCCGCGCTGGCCTTGGCTGCGATGGCTCGCGGGATGAGCTTGGTCGCACCGGCCGGGGTGAACCCACTGAAGCCGATGGTGGCGTCATGGTCTACGAGCGCGGCAGCTTCGCCGGCGGAGAGAAGGGGAAAGGGTAGTTTCATGGTAAAAGTCAGAATAGTTCCCGCAATTGGCGCACGTGCCCAACCGGAATCACATGACGCATGGAGCGATCGGTCTGCAATTCGAGGTCGCCGTTTTCGTTCACCGCCACGAGCCTGCCGGTGAGCAAGGTGGCGGAATCGTGGAGTTCAACGCTGACGCGGTTTCCGGTCCACGCGTGGTTAAGTTGCGGGAGCAGCTCGCCCAGGCCGTCGCAGGCGAGTAGGGCTTGGGCGCGTCGGAGCTGTTCGAGCAAGCGGTTCACGATTTCGCGCTCGGGAGGGAGCGGGGACAACGCGTCGGCGAGTCGCACGACCTGTCCGCGCAAAGCCGCGTCGTGCCGGTCAGGATGATTGCGCAGGTTGAGCCCGATTCCGATCACGACGGTATGCGGGGTGAAGCGTTCAACGAGGATGCCGGCGAGTTTGGCGTGGCCGATCATGACGTCATTGGGCCAACGCAACCGCACGCCGTTGACGCCCAGTGAGACCAAGGTTTCGCGCACCGCCCAGCCGGCCGCCAGAGGAAGGACGGTCCACCGCGCCGCGGGACCTGACGTCGGCACCACGGCCGACATCCACAGGCCGCCGCGGTCGGAGGTCCAATGGCGGCGGTAACGTCCGCGACCGGCCAACTGGCGCCGGGCGATGATTGCCGTCCATGCCGGACACCGACCGGCGATGTCATTGGTTGAGCCGACGACGCGGTAGCGTTTGATCAGCCACGGCGGTCGGGCGTTTACCGGTGGGAAGGCCGGTTGGCGATGGGGAAGGAAAAGCGGTGCGACCATAACGGCAATGAGCGGCGCGGGGGGGGGCGATTTATGAACCGCCCAAGGTAGCGATGAAGTAACCGGCGGCGACGGCCGTGCCGATTACCCCGGCGACGTTGGGGCCCATGGCGTGCATGAGCAGGTTGTTGTGGCGATCATAGCGTTGCCCCTCGGTATGCGAAACGCGGGCGGCCATGGGCACGGCGGAGACACCGGCCGAGCCGATGAGCGGATTGATGGGGTTCTTGGGCGAGAGCAGGTTCATCACCTTTGCGACGAGCACGCCGCTCGCGGTGGATACGCAGAACGCCAGCACGCCGAGAACGATGATCTTAAGCGTCGAGGGGGATAGAAAGCTGTCGGCCCGCATGGTGATACCGACGCTCGTGCCGAGGAAGATGGTGAGCACGTTGATGATCTCGTTTTGGGCGGCGCCCACCAGGCGGTCGGCGACTTTGCACTCCCGCAGAAAGTTGCCGAGCATCAGCATGGCCACGAGGGCGGAGGCGTCGGGCACGAGCAGCACGCAGACGATGGTGACCATCACGGCGAAGATGAGTTTTTCCAACCGCGATACCTTGCGCAGCGATTTCATGCGGATGCGGCGTTCTTTGTCGGTGGTGAGCAGCCGCATGATTGGCGGTTGAATGAGCGGCACGAGCGACATGTAGGAATAGGCGGCCACTGCGATCGCGCCCAGCAGTTCCGGGGCGAGTTTGTTGGAAAGGAAAATCGCGGTGGGACCGTCGGCGCCACCGATGATGCCGATCGAGGCCGCCTGCTTGGAGGTGAACCCGAGCAGGATGGAGCCCATGAAGGTGATGAAGAGTCCGGCCTGGGCGGCCGCACCGAGCATCAAGGTGCGGGGCATCGCGATCAACGGGCCGAAATCCGTGAGCGCGCCCACGCCCAAGAAAATGAGCGGGGGAAACAGCTCCAGCTTCACGCCCTGCGAGATAAAGTCGTAGAGTCCGCCCTCGACCCGTTGCACGGCGAAGTGCAGCAGAGGAGCTTCGTCGGCCCGGCGGGCCGTCTCCGTTTCTGCGCAGGCTGGTGGGGTGATTTCGGTGCCCTCGATGCGGAAGGTGGCGGTCTCGTAAACGCCGTCGGCCCGCAACTCGCTCGTGATGACACCGCGAGTAGGCAGGTTGGCGATGAGGGCGCCAAACGCGATCGGAACGAGCAGCAGCGGTTCAAAGCCTTTGCCGACGGCAAGCCAAAGCAACACGCCGACAATCGCCCACATGAGGAGCATCTGCCAGGTGAGTTGCGCAAACCCCGTGGTTTGGAGGTAGTCAAAAAGTCCGGTGAACATGATGAGTTAGCGAACGCGGTGAGATGCGAAGATCTGGCGACGGCCCTCGCGGGCCCAGTCACCGTCGATGCGCACCGGTTTGACGAATGCCACCCGGGTCCGCGAACCGAGGGTGACGTGAACCGCCGCGGTGATGGCGGCGAGAATTTCGGGCGAAGGGGCCGACGGGTCGAGTCCGACGGCGGCGGGAGGAGGCGCGACCGACCCGGCGCGTTTTGCGAGGCGAACTTGGCGGGCGGCGACTCGGATGAACACCCGGCCGACCAGATCGACCATCAGCCAGATCGATCCCAAGGCGAGGAACACCACGATCAAGCCGGAGACTTGGAAGCTGATCACTTCATTGATCGAGGGGAACTCGGGCAGGAAGGCGACCGGCAGCAGGGAGGGAAACATGGCGCGGGAAGGTTGTGGGTTCAGGAAAGCCGAAGGAGCGCGCCGCCCTCCTCGACGGCACCACCGACTTGCGCCAGCACGGCCGCGACGGTGCCCGAGGCGTCGGAGTAAACGAAGGTGTTCATCTTCATCGCCTCGATGGTGGCGAGTTGATCGCCGGGCTTCACCGCCTGACCGACGGTCACATCAATCGAGACCACTTTGCCGGCGAGCGGGCTGGGAATGTCGCCGGGTGACGCCGCGACTCCTGTGGCGGTGGCCGCGGGGCGGGATGAAAGCTTGGTTTCCGCGGCGGGAGCGCCGGGGGCACTGGGCGCCGGAGCGACGTGGACGGAGGGCGGGGCGGCGCTTTCGTCGAGCACTTCAACGAGCACGTCGTAGGTTTTGCCTTCAATGGTTACGCGGAGTTTTTTCATGGGAGAGGCTCGTCAGAGGATGCGGTTGAGCAGCGGTTAGAGAGGGATGTTGCCGTGTTTCTTGGGTGGCCTCGTTTCGCGTTTGGACAGGGTGTTGCGCAGGGCCATGCCGATGATCGCGCGGGTCTGCGACGGCTCGATAATATCGGTGATCATGGCTTTCCCGGCGGCGCGGTAGGGCGAGGTGAACTTTTCGCGATACTCGGCGGCGTATTTGGTTTCCTCCGCGGCCGGATCCAGGGCGGCGGCGATTTCCCGTTTGAAAAGAATTTTCACCGCGCCGTCCGCCCCCATCACCGCGATCTCCGCGGTGGGCCAGGCAAAGACGAGATCCGCGCCCATGTCCCGGCTGCACATCGCGAGATAGGCACCGCCGTAGGCTTTGCGCATGATGACGGTGATTTTTGGCACCGTGGAGGCGGCGTAGGCGAAGAGCATCTTGGCGCCGTGGCGGATGATGCCGCCGCGTTCCTGGGCGACCCCGGGGAGAAAGCCCGGCACGTCGACAAGGGTGACCAGCGGGATGTTGAAGATATTGCAGAAACGGATGAATCGGGCGGCCTTGTCGGACGCGTCGATATCGAGTGTGCCGGCTTTCACCGTCGGCTGGTTGGCAATGATTCCCGTCACGACACCCTGGATACGCGCGAGCGCGGTCACGATGTTGCGGGCAAAACTTTGGTGGACTTCGAGGAAGTCGCCTTCGTCGACCAGCCGGGCGATGATCTTCAGCACATCCAACGGCGCCTTGGCGTCGCCGGGCACCAATTCATTCATCGCCGGATCGCCCGCCAGCACCAGCGGCGTTTCCAGCCGGTGGGGCGGGTCCATCACGTTATTGGACGGGATGAAGCTGATGAGATGCCGAGCGATCGCGAGCGCATGACGCTCGTCGTCGGCGACGAAGTGGGCGTTGCCGCTGACGCTCGCGTGCGCGGTGGCGCCGCCGATTTCATCCATCGTGGAGGACTGCCCGGTTGCGGCTTTGATGACTTCCGGGCCGCAGATGAACATTTGGGCATTCGACTTCGTCATGATGACGAAATCGGTGAGCGCCGGAGAATAGGCGGCGCCGCCCGCACAGGGGCCCGCGACGATCGAGATCTGCGGCACTACCCCGGAGAGCAGCACGTTTTTGAAAAAGACCCGGCCATAGCCGGAGAGGGATTCGTCACCCTCTTGGATCCGGGCGCCGCCAGAGTCGTTGATGCCCAAGACGGGCATGCCGGCCTGGCTGGCGTAGTCCATCAGATCGCAAAGCTTCTTCGCGTGGATGCGGCCCAAGGCCCCCCCGCCGACCGTGAAGTCTTGACTGAACGCGGCCACGGGTCGGCCGTCGACATGACCGACGCCGGTGACAACGCCGTCCCCGGGCATGACTTTATCGGCGAGTCCGAAGTCGTGACAGTCATGCTGAGCGTGCTGACCGAACTCCATGAAGGTGCCCGGTTCGAAAAAGGCTTCGAGCCGCTCGCGGGCGGTCATGAGGCCCTTGCTGTGCCGGGCCACGATTTTATCGGCGCCGCCGCCGGCTTCGGCGATGCGCCGCTTCTCGGTCAGCGTTGCGAGCAAAGAAGGAGTGATCGACATGGAAAGAAAGGGCTGAGTTTAACAGGGAAGGGCTTGCACCGGGTCAGACGGAAGTGCGGCTGCACAGCTCGGTGAGCACGCCGTGAGTGGACTTGGGGTGGAGAAACGCGACCTGCAGGCCTTGCGCTCCCTCAAAAGGGATCTCGTGAATCAACCGCACGCCCGCGCGGGCGGCCTGCTGGAGTTGGGCGGCGATCCCATCCGTGGCGAAGGCGATGTGGTGAATGCCTTCACCGTGGCTTTCCAAGAACCGGGCGACCGGACTTTCGGGAGAGGTCGGCTCCAGCAACTCGAGGTGTGTGTCCCCGACGGTGAAGAATGCGGTGCGCACCTTTTGGGAGGGAACCTCCTCCCGGTGCTCACAGCGCAGGCCGAGGGCGTTTTCGTAGTAGGAGACGGATTCGTCGAGCGAGCGGACGGCGATCCCCAGGTGGTCGATGTGATTGATCATGGTGCGTAGGCTTCGGACTGACGGACCTACTATAGGCCGTGCGCGAGCGCTTGACTTCGCATCGGTTGCACAAAGGTGAGCGCGCCTTGGCGGAAGCAGGGGCGGCTCCGCCCAACCGCAGCCCATGCTTTGGCAAAATCTGCGCAGAGGCGGGAGCGGAACTTCGGTAGACTAGGCCGACGGTCCGAGCCGGGCCGACGTATTCGAATTATTATGACAACCGAAATGGCAGACTCTCCGGACTCGCTCACGGCCGCGTTGGAACGATGGCACAAACAGGTTGAGCTTGAATTGAAGGGGGCGCCGTTCGCCAAGAAGTTGGTGACGCGCACGCCCGAGGGGATCGCCCTGCAACCGCTTTATACACCGCGCGACCGCGGGACGGTCGCAGCGGACCGGAGCATTCCGGGCGTGTTGCCCGGTCGCCGCGGGCGAAAAGAGTTCCGGGCGGGCGAGCGGGGCTGGGAAATTGCGCAACGTCTCGCGGCGCCGGACGTCGGCACGTTTAATCGTTGGTGGCGGGCCGATTTGATGGCCGGCCAAGACAGTGTGGTGGTGGCCCTGGATCGGGCGGGCCGCGCGGGCCTGGATCCGGATCAGGCCGCCGCGGAAGAGGTGGGGAACGAAGGCCTGTCATTGTTGGACTTGAGCGAGTTCGCTTCGGCCTTGGAAGGCATTGATCCGGCCGCAGTGCCGATTCACCTGGCCGCGGGGGAGAGCACCGCGGCCCTTGCCGCGATTGTCGTGGCGTGGGCGCGGTATCGTGCGGTGGCGCTCGAAACCCTGCACGGCAGCCTCACGGCCGATCCGTTGGGCATGGCGGTCGTGCGCGGGAAGTTGGAGGCGTCCCTGGCCTCTCGCTGGGACGAGCAGGCGGCATGGGTCGACTGGGCGGGGCGAAACGCTCCGGGGCTGCGCACGGTGGGCGTGGACGGGCGAGTTTGGCACGACGCGGGGGCTTCCGCCGTGCAGGAGTTGGCGTATGTTTTGGCGTCGGCTGTCGAGACGCTGCGGGCGCTCTCGGAGCGAGGTCGGTCGATCCGGGAAATCGCCTCGCGACTGCAGGTGAATTTTTCAATCGGCTCCCAGTTCTTCACCGAGTTGGCCAAGTTTCGCGCTTGGCGCATCCTGTGGGCGCGGGCCTTGGAGGCGGCGGGAGCCCCTGCGGAAGCGTTGGCGTGTTTCGTCACCGCAGAGAGTGGCGCCCGCAACAAGTCCCGCCTGGACGAACAGGTGAATCTGTTGCGCACCGCCACGGAGGGTTTGGCCGGGGCGTTGGGCGGCGTGGATGCGATGCACCTCGCTCCGTTCGATGCGGTGGCCGGCGGCACGGATCGACGGGCGCGACGGGTGGCGCGCAACATTCACGTGCTGTTGGCTGAGGAGTTTCACCTGACCGATACGGCGGATGTCGCCGGCGGTTCTTGGTATGTGGAGTCATTGACCGATGCGCTGGCGCGCGCGGCATGGACGGAATTTCAGGCGATCGAGATGCAAGGCGGCATGGCGGCTGCAATCGCCGCGGGTTTCCCGCAGGCGCGGGTCGCCGAGCAGGCGGCGACCGAGGCGCAGGCGATCGCGCATCGCCGCAGTGGCCGGGTGGGGACGAATATTTTTCCGAACTTGCGCGATCCCATTTTCGAGCCGGAAGCGAGTGTCGGCGTGGCGAGGAGCGGCGAACGGGCGACACTCGCTCGTCGGCGACGTCGAGATGGGGGGGGCGTGGTTTTGCCCAAAAATGCCGGTTGGACGGTGCGTTTTGAGGCGGCGGTGTTAGCTGCTCGCGACGGGGCGACACTGGGGCAATTGACTCAAATCTGCCGATCGCCCGACGTCCGCGGGGAGACCTCCTTTCCTCCGGCCATCGCCTACCGAGCGGCCGAGCCGTGGGAAGCGATGCGCCGCGCAGTCGCCGCCTCGAAGCTCCGCCCCGAGCTCTATGTGGCGAGATTGGGACCGTTGAAACAGCATAAACCGCGCGCCGACTTTTCGATCGGATTCTTTTCGGTCGGAGGGTTTGCGCTCACGGGAAGCGAGACCCACGAAACTGCGGAAGCGGCCGCCCGGGCGATGGTCGCTTCCGGGGCTCGTCTCACCGTGCTGTGTTCGAGCGACGAGGCCTATCTTGAAGCCGCGCCCCGATTCGCCGCCACCGTGAAGGCTGCCAATCCCGGGATCACGGTCGTGCTCGCCGGGTTGCCGGCCGATGCCGCGTTGGTGGCATGTTACCGTGCGGCGGGCGTCGATGAGTTTATCCACCTCAAGGCCAACGCCCTCGAAATCAACCAACGCTTACTCGCGAAAGTGGGGATCAACCTATGAACGCTCAGCTACCCGATTACACCACCGTCGCGTTCGATGTCGCCGACGAAGCAGGCCAAGTCCCCCCGACGATGGATTCGCCGGCGGCGACGAACACGCTCACCGACGAACACATTCCGGTGAAGTCGTTTCACACCGCCGCCGATCTGCCACCGTCTGACGCGTTGCACACGGTGCCGGGCTTCGCCCCGTTTACGCGCGGCCCTTACGCGACGATGTATGTGGTGAAGCCTTGGACGGTGCGCCAATACGCGGGATTCTCGACCGCCGAGGAGTCCAACGCGTTCTACAAACGTAATCTGGCCGCCGGCCAAGCGGGCCTGTCCGTCGCCTTCGATTTGGCGACCCACCGCGGCTACGATAGCGATCATCCGCGGGTGGTCGGCGACGTGGGGAAGGCGGGCGTGGCGATCGACTCCGTGCTCGATATGCAGACTCTCTTCGGGGGCATCCCGCTGGATCGCGTTTCGGTTTCCATGACGATGAACGGCGCGGTGCTGCCGGTGATGGCCTTCTATATCGCGGCCGCGCTTGAACAGGGCTGCAAGATCGAGGACCTCTCCGGCACCATTCAGAACGATATTCTCAAGGAGTTCATGGTGCGGAATACCTACATCTATCCGCCGACGCCCTCGATGCGGATCATCGCGGATATCTTTGCCTATACCTCGCGGAAGATGCCGAAATTCAACAGCATTTCGATCTCGGGCTATCACATGCAGGAGGCTGGTGCGACGGCCGATCTGGAGCTGGCCTATACCTTGGCGGATGGTCTGGAGTATCTACGCACCGGCGTGGCCGCGGGACTCGATGTGGACGCCTTTGCACCACGCCTCTCGTTTTTCTGGGGCATCGGCAAAAACATGTTCATGGAAATCGCCAAGCTGAGGGCGGCGCGCACGCTCTGGTCGGAGATCGTCGGCCGTTTCAACCCGAAGAATCCGAAATCGCGCGCCCTGCGCACCCACTCGCAGACTTCGGGATGGTCGCTCACCGAACAGGATCCGTTTAACAACGTGATCCGCACCTGCCTCGAAGCGTTTGCAGCCGTGTGCGGGCATACCCAAAGTTTGCATACCAACGCGCTCGACGAGGCCATCGCGTTGCCGACGGATTTCTCGGCCCGCATCGCCCGCAACACGCAGCTCTTTCTGCAGCAGGAGACCGGTGTGAACAATGTCGTGGATCCGTGGGGCGGCAGCTATTACGTCGAATATCTCACCCAGCAATTGGTCGACCGGGCCCGCACCCATCTCGCGGAAGTCGAGGAGATGGGCGGAATGACGAAGGCGATTGAAGCCGGCATCCCCAAGCTGCGCATCGAGGAAGCTGCGGCCCGGCGGCAGGCGAAAATCGATTCCGGCAAAGAGACGATCGTCGGCCTCAACAAACATCGGCTCCCTCAAGAAGACCCTCTCGATATCCTCGAAGTGGACAACACCGCCGTCCGCGTTTCGCAGGTGAAGCGGCTCGCCGAGCTGCGGGCCCAGCGGGACCCGCGCGCCTGCGAATCCGCGCTCGCGGCGCTCACCGACGCGGCCAAAACGGGGGAGGGCAACCTACTCGAGCTGGCCGTAACCGCGGCGCAGGCGCGGGCGACGCTGGGCGAAATCAGTGATGCGCTCGAAGTCGTCTACGGTCGTTATCAGGCTCAGATTCGCTCGATCTCCGGCGTGTATCGCCAGGAATTTGGCGAGGATGCGTCGGTCCAGGCCGTGCGCGAAAGGATCGCCGTATTCGAGGACGCCGAAGGGCGCCGACCGCGTCTGCTCATGGCCAAGCTCGGTCAGGACGGGCATGATCGTGGTGCCAAGGTGGTGGCCACGGCACTGGCCGATCTCGGGTTCGATGTGGACATCGGTCCGCTCTTCCAGACGGCTGAGGAGGCGGCGCGGCAGGCGGTCGAAGCCGATGTGCACGTGGTCGCGATGAGCTCACTCGCGGCCGGTCACAAGACGTTGCTGCCACAACTACGCGACGCGTTGGGAGCGCTGGGCCGGGATGACATCATGCTCGTCTGCGGGGGCGTGATCCCCGCGCAAGACTACGACTTCCTCATGGAGCAGGGGGCGAGCGCGATCTTCGGCCCAGGCACCGTAATCCCGCGTTCAGCGCTGCGCATCCTCGATTTGTTGCTGGAACGCATCGGCCCGGCCGTCGGGGTCTGATGAGTATGTCGACGAGTCCCGCCACGTGTCCGCCGGCCCCGCGTCGTGAGCTCCATGACGGGTGTCCGCAGCCGCGTCCCGACTGGGTGCCGACGGGGGCTGGCACCGGCTTTGCCACCTGGCTGGTCGAGGGCGTGCGGCCGCCGGCGGGGGGCGTTGTGCCGCGGTCGCGGGTGCGTCGGCGGGAGCTCTCGACCGATGAACTCGTGGCGGGGGTGCTGGCGCGTGATCCGATGATGCTGGGGCGCGCGATCACGCTGATGGAGAGCCATGGGACAGGTCGTCAGCAGCAGGCTCAGGCCGTATTGGCGCAGTTGTTACCTCACACCGGTCGGGCGCGTCGGATCGGCATCACGGGTATCCCGGGCGCGGGCAAGAGCACGTTTATCGAGGCGTTGGGCGGATTCCTGATCGAGGCGGGTTTGCGGGTGGCCGTGTTGGCCATCGATCCATCGAGCACGGTCCACGGCGGCAGCATCCTGGCGGACAAGTTGCGCATGGAAAAATTGTCGCGACGCCCGGAGGCGTTCATCCGTCCCTCGCCCTCGGGGGGCGCGGTGGGAGGCGTGGCGCGGAAAACACGTGAGGCGATGCTCGTCTGCGAGGCGGCGGGTTTCGACGTGGTGATCGTGGAAACAGTTGGCGTCGGCCAGAACGAGGTGACGGTGCGCTCGATGGTGGATCTGTTTCTGGTGCTGATGATCGCCGGGGCGGGGGATGAAATGCAGGGCATCAAAAAAGGCGTCATTGAACTGGCCGATGCGATAGTCGTGAACAAGGCCGACGGGGAGAACCGCGGGCGTTGTGTGGCTGCTCAGGCCGAAATGCAGCGGGTGTTGCACTACCTCCAACCGGCGACGCGAGGGTGGACGACCCCGGCGGTGCTGGCATCGGCGCTGACGGGCGCGGGGCTCGACGACACGTGGGCAGTGGCGGACGACTTTTTCACCACGGGAGCGGCGAGTGGCGAACTTGAGCGTCGTCGTCGTCGTCAGTCGATTGAGTGGTTTCACGCGTTGTTGGACGAGTTGCTGCGCGAGCGCTTCTACGCGCAGCCGGGCATGCGACAACGTTTGGCGTTGGTCGAGGATGCGGTGGCCGCAGGGCGCAGTCCGCCGTTGGGCGCGGCGTTGGCGTTGCTCGAAAACGCCGCCGACAACAAAAAACCCGGCGATTAAGCCGGGTTTCAGGTTAGAAGAGTTTCACGTAGCCGTTGCGTCGGAGACGCTCGAGCCAGCGTTCTTGGGATTGGCGACCCATCTGCTGGATCAAGGTGCGCTCGATATCGTCGCGCACCTCATCGATCGGTTGGATACCGGCATAGCGGCGTTCCTCGGCGAAGAGCACGAAGGCCCCTTCCGGCAGGATGATCGGGTCGGTGGCTTGACCAGCCTTCAAGGCGAAAAGCGGATCGCTGAAGGCGGGCTTCAAATCCGACTTTTTCTGCCATCCCCAATCGCCGCCGCGCGCCTTGCGAGAATCGTCGGAAACGTCTTTGGCAATGGATTCGAACGATTCCCCGGCGGCCAGACGGGTTTTTACCGCTTCGGCTTTCGCGCGCAGGCCCTCATCGCTGATACCGTCTTTGCGGCTGAACTGGATCAAGCGGAGGTGCACGCCGTCTTCCTGGAAGAAACGGTCCTTGTTTTCGTTGTAGAACGTCTCGACTTGAACGGGGCTGACGACGCTTTGCGACTTGCGCTGCTGGCCGCGCATGTAGCTGTAGATGATGTCTTCCTCGACCTCGCGGCGATATTCGCGCTGGGTCAGACCGCGCGAGCGCAAGTAGGCGAGAAACTTGGAACGATCCCCTTCAAACTGGGTGATGATGTTTTCCGAGACGGCGTTATCGACGAAGCTTTCGGGGATGCGGCGTTTCTCATCGGAGTAGAACTCTTTCACGATGAGCACGCGATCGATGAGGTTTTGGATCACGTCGTCCTGCAGGGCCTCGAGTTTTTGGTTAAACTCTTGTTCGTTCTTGGCTTCGCGTTGCAGCTGTTGAACGAGGGGCGCGATTTCGCGGCGGATGTCCTCGACGGTGATGACCTTGCCCTCGGCGATCGCCGCGATGCCGTTGGCGAAACGAAAATTCAGGCTGGTGTCGGCCGACTTCGTTTGCGTCTGGGCGGCAAGAGGGGAAAGGAGGGCCAAAACACCGCTCACCCAGGCGGCGCCGAGGTGGTTTGGTAACAGGCGGTGAAGTGTCATGGATTGGGTAAGTTGTTCAGAAAAGTGAGAATTTCCCTCAAACGTAGAAGGGGCTTGGGGGCGGTCAATCTTGGAAACCGGGTGCCAAGCATCACCCAGTCGTCGCGTCCGCTCTGCCGCAGGCACTTAAGACGCGATCCTTGGGTTTCGACGGAAATGATGCCCTTTTGTTCCGCTCGAAGGCGGATTTCGGTGGTGAGGAGCAGGGCTTTTACATCTTCGCCGAATTTGCCGAATCGGTCCCGGAGATCCTGCTCGATCTGTTTGAGGGCGGTCGGGGTCTCAGCCATGGCGAGCCGCCGGTAAAAATCGATGCGTAGGCGGGTTTCGGCCAGGTAGGCCAACGGGATACGCGCTTGGATGCGCTCGATGTGGGCGGCGGCGTTTTCTGCGTGCTCGGCGTCTTTCAGGGCGGTGTAGCCGTCGGCGTGGCGCCCGCGGTTGGCGGTGCCCGGGTCACTGGCGCCTTCGCCCACGAAAACGAAGTCCAATTTCACGTTGGCGCGGATATTGGCGGCCGGCTTTTCGCCCTTAAGACGAGCGACCGACTGGCGCAGCAGTTGGCAATACAGCTCAAACCCGACGCCGACGATGTGTCCGCTTTGTTCGGAGCCGAGGAGGTTGCCGGCGCCGCGTAACTCAAGATCGCGCATCGCGATGCGGAACCCCGCCCCGAGCTGGTTGTGCGACCGCATGGCGTTAAGGCGTTCGCGGGCGATTTCCATCAGACGCGTATGGCGGTGGAGCAAAAGGTAGGCGTAGGCCTGATGTTTAAAACGCCCGACGCGACCGCGGAGCTGGTAGAGCTGCGAGAGACCAAAACGATCCGCACCCTCGATGATGATGGTGTTGCAGTTCGGGATATCGAGGCCGCTCTCAATGATCGTGGTGCACACCAAGACTTGGTAGGTGCCGGCCACGAAGTCGGTCATGATGTGCTCGAGTTCCTTGTCGTCCATCTTGCCGTGGCCGGTGCCGACGGTGATCTCCGGCATGAGCTCGCGCAGACGGGCCGCCACGCCCTCGATCGTCATCACGCGATTATGCAGGTAAAACACCTGGCCGCCGCGCTTGATCTCGTGGCGGATGGCGTCGACCACGATCTTTTCGTCGTAGGTTTTGACGATGGTCTGGATCGGATGGCGGTTCGTCGGCGCGGTCTCGATGACGCTCATCTCGCGGGCGCCGGTCAGCGCCATGTAGAGGGTGCGCGGAATCGGTGTGGCGCTCATCGACAACACGTCGACCATGGCGCGGAAGTTCTTGAACTGCTCCTTGTGCTTCACGCCGAAGCGTTGCTCCTCGTCGATGATGACCAGCCCGAGGTTCTGAAACTTGACATCCTTCTGGAGGATGCGGTGCGTGCCGACGAGGATGTCGACTTGACCGGCGACGGTGGCGGCGAGGACTTTTTGCGATTCCTGGCGCGTGCGGAAGCGGCTCACCATTTCCACCGCGATCGGGTAGCCGGCCATGCGCTCACGGAAGGTATTGAGATGTTGCTGGGCGAGCACGGTCGTGGGCACGAGCACCGCGACCTGGCGTCCGCCCTGCACGGCCTTGAACGCCGCGCGGATGGCGACCTCCGTTTTGCCGAAACCCACATCGCCGCAAATGAGGCGATCCATCGGGCGCGCTTTTTCCATGTCGAGCTTGGTCTCGGCGATGGCGGTGAGCTGGTCGCGCGTCTCGGTAAACGGAAACGACGCTTCAAACTCCTGCTGCCACGACGTGTCGGGCGGGAAGGCGAACCCTTTTTCGGCCTCGCGGGCGGCTTGGATCCGCAACAGATCCGCGGCGAGATCAATGGTGGAGCGTTCGGCGGCCTTGCGCGTTTTCTCCCAGCGGTTGGAGCCGATGCGGCCGAGTTGGGGGCGCGACTTGGTGAGCCCGACGTAGCGGCTGATCAGGTGCGACTCCTGCAACGGCACGTGCAGCGTCACGTGATCGTCGAACTCCAGCGAGATGACTTCGCGCGTGCCGTCGTGTGTATCCAGTTTCGTGAGACCGCGATAAACCGCGATGCCATGCTGGAGGTGGACGACAAAATCACCCTCGACGAGTTCCGCGAAGTCGAGCAGCTGGTCGATCTGGGCGCGTTGGGCGAGGGCGCGGGCGTTGTTCACCGGTCGTCGCGGACGCTGGCGGCCGAAGAGTTCGGTTTCCGTGATGACCACGAGGCCGGCTTTGCGGGCCGCGCCCTTCACATGCAATCGGGTGTCGGGCCCGAACTTCAGGCGGAAGCCCTCGTTGAGACTGCCCCGGAGGAATTCGGGTTTGAGTCCCTTCAGGCCTTTTTCTTCGGCGAGAATTTCGCGCGCGCGTTGCTCTTCGCCTTCCTTCGACGAGACGAGCTGAACGATGAAGCCCTCCTTCTGCCACGCCTGCGCTTGTTCGAGAAATTCCAGGCGGGCCTCGGCTTCGACTTGCAGGCGTTCCTGCGCGACCAACCCGTCGGATGGGTTGCGGCGGTGGTGGGTGAGGCTCTCGCTGTCCCACGTCGTCTCGGCGACGTCGGCCACGTCGAACAGCGCCGCGGCTTCATCGATATCGGCAATGCCAATCAGGTTCGCGCAACGCTTCACCAGCGAGGTGAGCGTGGGACCCTCGGGACGGGCGTGGGTGAGGGCGCTGAAGGCCTCGTCCAATCCGGCGGGCTCAATCAAGACGAGCTGGGTTGCGGGCGAGAGGTAGTCGGCGAGGCCGGTGCGCGAGGGGTCCAGTTTCAGACGAGGCGACGCGCTTAGGCTGATCTCCGTCACGGCGGCGCCGGAGCGTTGGGTGACCGGATCGAAGACGCGGATTTCTTCCAAGTCATCGCCGAAAAAGTCGAGCCGGTAGGGCTCGTTGGCGGTGATGGGGTAGACGTCGATGATGCCGCCGCGCACGGCGTAGTGCCCGGGGGATTCGCAAACGGCTTCGGAATCGTAATCGAGCGCTTGCAGGCGTTCCAGGAGCTCGGCGAAGGCGTGCTGCTCGCCTTGGCGGAGCGTGATTTCGCGGGTGGCAAACGCTTCCAGGGCGGGCACGTCCTGCAGCACTGCCGAAGGCGTCGTGAAGATCAGCAGTGGAGAGTCCTTTTTCGACGCGACGGCCGATTGTCCACGGCGCGCCCGCAGGCGTGAGAGCACCGTGTGACGGTCGGCGGAAGCGGTGAACGCTTCCCGCATGTCGCGGTTGTCGGTCATCGCCTCGGGCAGCACCAGCACATCGGGCTTCACCGGGGCGTTGTTCGCCTGCAGGAAAAACGGCACGTCCTCGGCGAGTTGCTCGGCGATCTTGGTCTCTGGCGCGACCACCAGCCAGACCGGGGCCATATTGCCCCGCACGGTATCGGCGAGCACGGCGGCGCGCGCCGGCGGGCAGACGCCGGTGAGCTTGGTGCGGGTCGAGGGGGATGGGCTGGGCGACGCCATGATGAAGGGGGGAACAGAGGCGAGGTCGGGCGTTCGTGCAACGCCGGACGGCAAAAGGCTGGCGGCGCCGGTCGTTCAGGAAGCGGGGTCGGCGGGCTCCGACCACTGGACCAGCGCTTCCCGGGCGGCGGCTTCCTCCGCGGTTTTCTTGGAGGGGCCACGACCGCGGCCGCAGGGTTCGTCGACGATGTAGACGACTGCTTCGTATTCCCGGGCGTGGTCGTCGCCGGCGACATGTTGCACCTCGTAGCGCACCGCTTGATTGCCGTGCAAGGGTTGGACTTTTTCCTGGAGGCGACCTTTGGGGTTTTCGCGTTCAACCCGACGGTCCAGCCGCTCCGGGAGCGCGCCATAAAGCGCCAGCACCACGTTGCGGGCGGTAGGGTAGTCGCTGTCCAGATACACGGCGCCGATAACCGCCTCGAACGCGTCTTCGAGGGCGGAGGCGCGGTCGCGGCCCCCGGTGAGTTCCTCGCTGGCGCTCATCTGCAACGCCGGCGCGAGGTCGATTTCGCGGGCGAGGGAGGCGAGAAAACCGCCCTTGGTGATGGCGGCGCGGCGCTGGCTGAGCGGCCCCTCACGCTCGGCGGGATAGGTGGTGAACAGCGCTTCGGTGACGACGAGTTGCAGGACGGCGTCGCCCAGAAATTCGAGTCGTTGGTTGTGCTCCGGGAGATCGGGACATTCCTGAAGCAGCGATGGATGCGTCAGCGCGACGCTCAGCAACGCCGGATTCCGGAACGAGTAGCCGAGGCGCGCGGCGAAGGCGTTGAAATCGGGATCGGCCATGAACTCAGGAGGAGGCGCTGGAGTAGCGGCGCAGCCCGCGGGTGAAAAGGAGGACGCCGAGACTTACCCAGATCACGGTGACGCTGACGAGCCACACGGCGTGCGTCGGGCTGAACGTGCCGAGCAAGGCATGGGCGGGCACGTTGCTGACGACCACGACCGGCAGGAGCCAGACGAAGAACAAACTGGATACGCCGCGAAACGCTTCCCGGGGGAGGCGTGAAAATTCAAAGAGGGTGAAGTAGCCGCCCTCGACGCCTTGGTTGCCGATGATCCAAAAGGTGAGCGAGACGATAATGAGCAGGGCGCCGTAGTTGATGAGCAGGCCGCACCCGACCATCGCGCCGTAGAGCACGATTTCGCCGAAACTGGGCTGAATCGCGAGGCGTTGCAGCGAGTAGGCGATCAGCGCCACGGCGACGAATACATTGAGCAGCCCGTCCAGATCAATCTTGCGTGTCGACGCCATGAACAGCGGGTTGCCCGGCTGTGCGAGAAAGAAGTCGAAATGGCCGGTGCGGATGTTGCGGCCGAGTTCGAAGAGGTTGGTCCAAAAAAAGCCCATGAGCAGGCGTTGGATCAGCATGGAGGTGCCGACGAGCAGGAGCATCTGGTATTCCGACCAACCGGCGATGTCATCGGTGTGGCGGTAGATGACCGAAACGAGCAGAATATTCACGGCCATCCAAAACAGCTCGACGAGCGACCACATGATGAAGTCGAAACGAAACATCATCGTGCGCACCACGGAGTAGCGGGCGCAGGCGAGCCAGATGCGGAGATAGTGAAGCATGACTTGATACGACGGCGATTCAGCCGCCCACGGCGGTGTGGCGGCGGAGCCCGCGGCGCCAGAGAAATTGGCCGATAAGCAGCAGAGTGACGACCCAGAACGCTTGCAGCGCGAGTCCTTCCAGCGCCGAGGCCTGATCGATCCGGCCCGTGAAAATCGCGGCCGGGAAATACATTTGGTAATAGTAGGGCAGGAATTGGGAGAGGCGGAAGAACCAGGGCGGCAGGAGATCCAGCGGAAACATCTGCCCGCCGAGGACCGACTCCAGCGCGAGGGAGAGGATGACGAAGGACTGAATCTCCAAAAACCAGAACGTCAGCAGGCCGAAGATGTAGGCGATCGAGAACTGAATCATGGCCGACATGAGCGCGGCCGGAAGGCCGATCGCCATCCGCCAGGCGAGGTCGTGCGGTAGCGTCAGATAGTCACCGAGGAGTGGATACGCCAGAATGAGCGGGACGAGGGCGAGCAACCCTGAAACGAGTCGGGCGGCGATGAAAATCGTAAACCGATAGGCATAGTAGTTGATCGGTTTGAGGAGAAACTGGTTGATGAGCCCGTTCCTGATTTCCTCGCTGATCTGATAGTCCTCGTTGAAGGCGCCGATGAAGAATTGGAGCACCAGCAGCGCGACGAAGTAGGTGATCGTTTGGTCGAGCGGGAAACCGCCGATCTCCGATTGGCCCTGATAGGCGGCGCGCCACAGGATGACCACAAACGCCAAATGAAAGACCGAAAAGGCCGCCCGGATGGCGAAGTTCCACCGGTAGACGATATTGCTCTGCAGGCCGACGAGGAAGACGTGACGGTATTTGGCGAGCACGGACATGGCGGCGCAAAACGCAGGTGAGGCGACGAGGCGGAGCTCGGCGCGAGCCTAGCTTGATTTAAGGCTGAATCGCTTGATGACCTCGTTACCAAGCTGCCGGTAGGCACTGGAACCGGGGGAAAGTTTGTCGTAGTCGAAAATCGTTTTCCCGAAACTGGGCGCTTCGCTGAGACGCACGGTGCGCGGGATGACGGTGTTGAAAATCTTGTCCGGCAGATGCGTGCGGACCTCGTCGACGACCTGCCGGGAGAGGTTGGTGCGCACATCATACATCGTCATGACCACGCCGCCCAACTCGATGGTATCGTTCACGCCGGCTTCGCGGATACGGTCGACGTTGCGGAGGATCTGGCCGAGGCCCTCAAGCGCCATGTATTCACATTGGAGCGCGATCAGCAGGAAGTCCGCCGCGGCGAGACTGTTCATCGAAAGCATGCCCATCGACGGGGGACAATCGATGATGATGGCGCGGAAGTCGCCGGATGCCTTGACGGGTTCGAGCACCTTGCGGAGCTGATTGAGATAGTTGTCGGATTGGGCGATTTCGCTCTCGGCGGCAGCCAGATCCTCCTCGCTGGGGATGAGGGAGAGATTCGGGTATTGGGTTGGCGTTACCATATCCAACGCCGCCCCTTCCCCACGCAACGGTCCGTAGAGACTGCGCCCCTCTTGCTTCTCGACGCCGATGGCGCTGGTGGCGTTGGCCTGCGGATCGAGATCCACCAGGAGGGTGCGGATCTTTTTCTCGGCGAGAGCGGCGGCGAGGTTGACGGCGGTGGTGGTTTTGCCGACGCCGCCCTTTTGGTTGGCGATGGAGAAGACGATAGAACTCATGCGTGCCGTCGAGGAAAGCGGTCTGCGTGACGCATATCAACCTTGGGAATTGGGGGCGTTCGATGGTAACGGGCGAGCCGGGCTTCTGGGGAAGGAGGGCCGAAATGCCCTTCACTGGGTCGGGCGGTGTGCCGATATATCGGGACGAGCGATTTTCGACTCGGCCGATCCGATGAACCTTACGAGCTCAGACATCTTGGCGGTGGCACAATCGCTGCCGATGACGACGCAGCTCTTTGCCCAAGTGGCGCAGCTGCTGCGTGAGGCGGATGTTTCGCTGGATGACGTGGCACGCCTGATTCGCACCGATGCGGTGGCGTCGTTTCGGGTGCTGCAGGGGGCAAATGGTGTGCTCTACGGCCTGCGGGAACCCTGCAGTGACGTGGAAAGCGCGGTGCAACGTCTCGGCGGGCGCGAGATCAACCGCTTGCTGGGCGCGATCGCGGCGCAACAGATGGGAGCGGCGGGGCTCGTTTTCCATGGCGTGACCGGAGCCCAACTGCGTGATAACGCCCTGCGTTGTGCGCTCGGTGCCGAGTGGTTGGTGCAACGGCTCGATCCGGAGAACGCGCCGTCGGCCTACGCGGCGGGCATTCTGCGTTCGGTTGGCAAAGTAGCGCTGACCCGCGCGTCGTTGCGCCAGGGCGGCGGGCGTGTGCTTCGCCCTGCCGGGCAGTTGCTTCCGAGCTGGGAACGAGAGCTGTGGGGGCTCGATAGCGCCGCGGCCGGGGCGATTTTACTTTCAAGCTGGCGCTTGCCGGCGGTGTTGGTGGCGGGAGTGGCGGAGCAGTTTGATGCGGTTGGCGCCAAGCCGACCGAAGGGAATCGCCACGGGGTTATCACTTGGGCGGTGCAGTTGGCCGCGCAAACGGCCGATCGCAGTGGCTGGGGAATGCCGGGGGAAACGGGATGCTGGCCGACGGCGGAAGACCTGTGCGTGCTCCGCGGGGAAGACGCTTCGGAACTCACGCCCGATCTGTGCGCTGCCGTCGACGCGCAGATGGAACGTCTGCAGACGGTAATGGGTGACGCCGCGTAGAGCCGACGGCGCTATGCACGCGAAAAGCCGAGTCATCCTCCACGACGCCCGCGAAACGCGTGTCGCGCGGGAACTAAACGCATAACGGGTAGTTCGAGTGCCTTGGTGGGGGGCCTTGACCGTTTCGAACCGTCTAGGTAGTAGCTCCAACCATGCTGCATCGGTTTATATTCGTCGCTGCGCTGATATGTTCCACCGTTGATGCCGCCGCCGATGAAGCATCAACACCACCGGTAGTGGTAGGCACGATCGATTTCTTTGGACTGCGTCAGCACTCCGAATCCGAAATTCGGGCCTGTCTCAAGATGCAGGAAGGCGACCCTTTCGATCGGCAACGGGCCGACGCCGCCTTAGGCGAACTAAAGAAGCTTCCCGGCGTCAAGAATGCCACGTTGGCGCCAATTACGACGAGTGAGGGCCTCCGCTTGTTCGTCGGAATCGAAGAGGCGAATGCCGTGGGATTCGTCATGCACGAAGAGCCGACTGCCGATCTCCGTCTTCCCGAGCCGCTGATGCAGATCTTCCGGGATTTCAGCAGTGCCTTAGGACCGGCGGTGAGGAGCGGCAAAGCCCGTCAGGACAATTCGCAGGGCCATTCGCTGACCGCCGATCCAGACCTGCGCAAAGCCGAAGAGGCGGCGCTCGCCCAAATGAAGGACAACGTTGAGGTGGTAAGAGTGGTCTTGAAAACCTCCGCCTATGTCGAGGACCGGCGGGCCGCCGCATGGCTCCTTGGATACTCACCCGACAAAGCATCCATCACCGATGACTTGGTGGACGCAGCTCGCGATCCTGACTCGGGGGTGCGAAACAATGCCACGAGGGCTTTGGGCGCGATTGCGGCTTTGGCCGATCTGAAGCCAGAACTTAGGATTCGTATCGATCCGGCGGTTTTCATCGAAATGCTCGACTCGGTCAGCTGGACTGATCGGAACAAGGCGGGATTCGTTCTTGAGGGACTAACCAAGTCGAACCAGCCCGATTTATTGCAACAGCTCAGGGATCATGCGATGCCCGACTTAATCGAAATGGCCCGCTGGAAGTCGGCCGGCCACGCCTTTGGATTTGTGATGATACTCGGGCGCATTGCCGGTTGGAGCGATGAGCAGACAAGGGATACGTGGGGGTGGGGAAAGGGCGACGTAGAGATAGTCATCGCGGCAGCTTCATCGGCCCGGTGAAGGTGACAGATCGCGAGAGTGGGACGGTTGTCGGCCGAGCTTCGCGCTGAGGCGGTCCGTCAGGCTGCTCGTATCGCTGATGGCGGGCGATTTTTGGCAGAGTATGCTGGTTTGATCGCCCATCGGATGTCTGTGTCCTCCGAAGTCCATCGACCGATGTCGTTTCTTTTCATGATCCGTTGAGAGTTGTCGGAGGCGGGATTTAGTTCACCGATTTTTGCTCCTGAATCGTAGGCGGCGGAAATTCCGCTGTGGTGCATGACGTCCTTGGGAAGCGCGAACCGCGTTCTTGGCAATCTGCAGATTGAACATCGGCGGCTGCTCGGCCTCGTTCGTCGCATCGACGAGGCGTTGGGCTTTGCGGCGATTGTCGGTCTTGAGGCTGGTGCGGTTGCCGGTAGCTGATTCAACGCTGTAGCACGTGTTTCCTCGGCTGCCGCGGCGCGTCAGGCGGTATCGTGCTTTCATGGTTTTGGAAAACTACGACGATAGAGGGAAACGGATCCGCAGTGTTAGCGGGTAGTCGGAGGGTTAGTTCCGGCAGTCCCGAGTTCTTCAAGAGTAGAGAATCCGGTGTCCGTTTTTGTGTCCGAATCAGTTCCGTTTTTCCAAACTCCCTGCTTTTTAGCAGGTTGAGGATGGAGGCGCGGGGCGGAATCGAACCGCCGGTAGAGCTTTTGCAGAGCTCGGCCTTACCACTTGGCTACCGCGCCGATCATCAACAGAGGGCGGAAGTTGAAGGGTGTTTTCGTCGCGTGCAAGGCCGGAAACGATTTCTCCCGGCAACCTTTACGGCCAGACGATCGTGCCCTTGCCCTGATCCTCGCGTCTCTTCTCCGGCAGGCCCTGAAACCAAGCGCCGGCTATCGAACTTTAAGCCGAGGACGTGTTGGGGAACGGCGAGAGCGGGGTGAACGGGGATTTGGTGGGTATTGGAGCCCGCGAATCGCCCTTTTCGTAGTCGAGGTTCACGCTGAAGCGGAAGGTTGAGCCTTCGGCGGGCACGCTTTCGACCGAGATCGCGCCGCCCATAAGTTCGCAGAGGCGTTTGGAAATGGCGAGCCCGAGGCCGGTGCCTCCTCGGCGGCGCGTGGAAGAAGCGTCGACCTGAGTGAAGGGGCGGAAGAGTTGGGCGACCTTGTCGGAGGGAATGCCAATGCCGGTATCCGCGATGGAAAAAAAGATGCGGACCCTGCGTCGGCCCGAGTCGGGCAAGTTTTCGCCGCGAGTGGCGGTGATGGTTACGACAATTTTCCCTATTTCTGTAAATTTGAAGGCGTTGCCCACGAGGTTAAGCAAGATTTGGCGCAGGCGGTTCTGATCGCCGTTTACGATGACCGGCACGCCGGGATCGATCGTGAGGTGGAGCGCGACCCCGGTCTTTTTGACCCGTTCTTGGAAGAAGGATTCGACGTCGCCGATGCAGTCGCGCAGGGCGAAAGGGGCGTGGTCGATCTCAATCGCTCCGGCCTCGATCTTGGACAAATCGAGAATGTCGGCGATCAACGATTCAAGCGTCAGGCCGCTGTTTTGGATCGTTTTCACGTATTCGAGCTGGTCGCTGGAGAGTGGTGTCTCGCGCAACAATTTCGCGAAGCCGATCACGCCGTTGATCGGCGTGCGAATCTCGTGGGAGACGACCGCAAGGAATTCGCTCTTGGCGCGGTCGGCGGATTCGGCGGCGTCTTTGGCTTCGAGCAGGGCGACTTCGGCTTTCTTGCGCGCCGAGATGTCGTGCCCGACGGCTTGATACTCCAAGATTTCGCCCGAACGTCCGGTGATCGCCCGGTGGGTCCACGCGAAGTTGACGGAATCGCCGGCACTGTTCGAGAGGTCGACCTCAAACTCTTGGGCGGCGATGAAGTTGCCCTGAAAGTCGCGGTGCGGATAGCCGAGTTCAACCAGTGCGAAGGGTTGGCCGATGAGTTCCTGACGCTTATGCCCGAGGAAGCGGGCGTAGGCGCCGTTGACGAAGGTCATTTTACCGTCGGTGCGATAGCGGCAGATCAGGTCAACCTGGTCCTCGACGATGGCGCGATAGCTGGCCTCGGTGCGTTGCAGCGCCTGCGCCATGCGTTCGATCTGCCGCGCCACTCCGATGATTTCATCCTGATCGGTGTCGAACGCGTGATCGACCTCTTCGGGCTGATTTTTGCGCGCCGTCGCGTTGATTTCGCGCAGGCGGGTGACCATCGAGCGATCCCAGACGTAGCCTGTAAGGACTAGCAGGATACACCCGATGATCGCCATACCGACAATCCAGTAAGCCTCCCCCAGGCGTTCCCGGAGTCCTTCGTCCACGGCAATGGCCAGCAGCGCGGCGGTCAGTGCGACCGCGAGCGCGATGATCATCGCGGAACGGCGATGGGACTCATTGGGCATGCGGGGAGTTAGGGAAGAGGATGGAGCGAAGTCTAACCGAAAGGCGTGAAGCGGAGGCCTCAGCCGTGGCGTCCCTTGAAGGTGAGTTCGGCGACGGCGGACTTGTCCTCATGGCCGAGACCGAGGGAGACGAGTTTGTCGTATTGGAGTTTGGTCGCGGCGGCCAAGGGGAGTTGCAGGCCGCTTTGGCAGCCGAGGACCCAGGCGATGGTGCTGTCTTTCGCCGCGTGCGAGGCGGAGAAATAGCAGTCGTGATCGCGGTTTTGCATGTCCTCGCCGTCGGTCTTGAGAACCTGGGAATTGGCTCCCGTCTGGCCAAACACTTCGCGCAACATGTTAAGGTCGAGTCCGAGCGCTTGCCCAAGGCCCAAGCCCTCCGCGAGGGCGGCGGTGTTGATGTTCATGACCATGTTGACGAGGGCTTTCACTTGCGCCGCCGAGCCGGCGGGACCGACGTAGCGGGGGTTGGAGCCGAGTTGATCGAGGATGGCCTTGGCGCGATCAAAAACGGCGGACTCACCGCCACACATCAGGTAGAGCGAGCCATTGCGCGCCTGCGGGATCGACGAGGCCATGCAGGCTTCGAGCGACGTCGCACCGGCGGCCTTTGCGCGGCGCTCGACCTCGACGTGGATGCCCGGGGTGATGGTGGCGCAGTTGATGAAGAGTTTGCCTTCAGCGCCCTGCAGCAATGAGTCGCCGTCTTCGGCGTAGATCGCGAGCTGGGCAGCATCGTCCGTCACGACGGTGATGATAACATCGGCCGTCGCGGTGAGGGCGGCGAGGGACGTGAGGGCGGTGGCGCCGATTTCGGACGCGAGCTCGGTGGCCGAGGGCGCGTAGACGTCATAGACGGCGGTGATGGTATGGCCGCAGTCCTTGAGACGACGGGCCATGTTGGCGCCCATGCGACCGACACCGACAAAAGCGATTTTTTCAGACATAACGTGGAACGAAGCTAACGGGAGGGTGGGTTTTCAGGGTTTCGCTTCAGCGAGCGAAAAAGGGGTTGTGACGCTTTTCTTGCATCAGGGTCGTGATGGGACCGTGTCCGGGCGCGATCACGGTATCGCGGGGGAGCGGGAGGATCTTTTTTACGTTGTGATCGTATTGATCGAGGAAGTGGGTGGGGCTGCCCCCCATCGAACTGGAAAAAATCGAGTCGCCGACGACGGCCAAGGGCCAGCTCAAGCCGCTGACGAAAAACGTGGTCATGCCGGGCGAATGGCCGGAGGTGAGGAGGGTTTTGATGTCGAGTGAGCCGCAGTGGAAGTGGACGCCCTCGTTAAAGGTTTTCACGCCGGGCCGGTCGATGGGCTCCAGCTCATGCGTCCAGATTTCGGCTTGAGGGTGGGCGTCGGCTAATTTCGCGAGATCCGCGATGTGGTCGTCGTGGGTGTGCGTGATGAAGATGTAGCGGAGGTTGAGCTTCTCGGCGGCAATCACGTCGAGCATCGCGTCGCAATTGGCGCCGGTATCAAAGGCTACCGCGAGGCGATCCCGGGAGTCCCACGCCAGATAGCTGTTTACGGTCATGTCCTCGAACGGGGTGTTAAAGGCGGCAAACCCACGGGGAAACGCGGGGATTTCCGGATACCATTTCTTGTGGGCGAGCGCCTCGAGGGCGTTGGGATTGAGTCCTAAATGGCGGGCGACCCGGCGGATCACCGCGTCGAGGGTTTTTCCGGACTTCACGGCCGCCAGATCCTCGAGGGAAACTTGGGCGCGTTCGGCCAAGGCCTGGTCGGTGATATGGCGCCCGCGTTGGGCTTTGTTGATGACGTCGTCGAAATTGTCTTCCAGCGGGATACGAGGCATGGCGGTAGGTTTAGAGTTTCACGGGTTGGCCGCAATGAGATGAGGTGTAAACGGCATGAATAAACGCCACGGCCCGTCGACCATCCTCGCCGGTCACCTTTGGCGGACGGTTTTCGCGAACCGCCGCGACGAAATCGGCGAACTGGGCGGCGTGAGCATCGCCCCACTGCCAGACATGTTGATCCGGGGGCGTTGTGGAAGCGGCCGCCGAGGCCGCGCGGGTGCCCCCGGTCGCGATTTGCATCGCGTGAGTGGTGGCGCTGGCGCCGTGTTCGACCGGGCGCCCCTGGATGGCTACTTGGGCCAGTTCATCGCCCTCGATGATGAGGCTGCCGGCGGTGCCATGAAGGGCGAGTCGGGCGGGGAATCCCGGATAGCAGGAGGTCGAGGCCATGATCGTGCCGATCGCCCCGGACGCAAACTCGACGGTGGCGCAGACATTGTCCTCCACTTCGATACGGTCGTGCGCGGCGGTGCGAGCGTGCGCGAAGACCGATGTGACCGGGCCGGCGAGCGCGAGCATGAGGTCGACCGTGTGCACGCCCTGATTCATGAGGCAACCGCCTCCGTCCAGCGCCCACGTGCCGCGCCAGTCGCCCGAATCGTAGTAAGCCTGAGTGCGAAACCATGGAATGCGGGCATCGACCAAATGGATACGCCCGAGCTCCCCGCGCTCGAGCAGGGCGGAGGCGGTCTGGCTGGCGGGATCAAAACGGTGCTGGGAAATCACTCCGAGCTGCCGGCCGGAGACGCGTCGGGCGTCGAGAAGCGCGTCGCACTTGGCGACGGTGATTTCCATCGGTTTTTCGACGATCACATGTTTGCCCGCAGTCAGTGCCGCGGTCGCGAGATCGCCATGGTGACCGCTCGGGGTGCAGAGCGAGATAACGTCGATCATTTGATCGTTGATCAGTTCCTCCCACGTCTGAATCGGCACGCGGAACGCGCGCGAAAAACGAGCCGCCGCCGCGGAATCGAGATCACAACACGCCACCAACCGAGCATCTTCGGGCAACTGGGCTAAGGCTCGAGCTTGGGTGTCGCTGATGCTGCCGCAGCCGACCAAGGCAAACGTCAGGGGGCGTGGGGAAGTCTCACTCATGAGAGCGTGAGCCCAAGCCGAGGATGACCGGGAAGCAAGCCCGACCCGATGACGGTCGGGTCGGCGGCGGCGAACTTTAAACCAGCAGCAAAGCCGGCTTTTCGAGGAGGTCCTTCAGCGCGCCGAGGAAGGCGGCGCCGACTGCGCCGTCGATCACGCGGTGATCCACCGAGAGCGACAGCGTCATCACTTGGCCGATCACGATCTGACCGTTTTTCACCACCGGTTTTTCGACCGTCGTGCCCACCGCGAGGATGGCGGCGTTCGGCGGGTTGATGATGGCGAGGAAGTTGGTGATGCCCATCATGCCGAGGTTGGACACGCAGAAGGTGCCGCCGGTGTATTGCGCGGGCTGCAGTTTCTTGTCGCGGGCTGCCTTACCGAGCGTCTTGGCTTCCTTGCTGATCGCGAAGATCGACTTGTCGTTGGCGTCGCGCACCACCGGCGTGATGAGGCCGTCTTCGATCGCCACGGCAAACGAGACATGCGCCGCACCGTGGTATTTGATTTCGGTGCCCGCCCACGAGGCGTTGACGGTCGGCACCCGGCGGATCGCCTCGGCGCTGGCTTTCAACACGAAGTCATTGACCGACAGCTTCACACCGTCGCCCGCGAGACCTTCGTTGAGTTGGGCGCGGAGCGCCATGACCGGACCGGCATCGACATCGATGCTGAGGTAAAAATACGGGATCGTCGTGGTGGATTCGAGCAGGCGCTTGGCGATGACGCCGCGCATGTTGCTGACCGGCACGGAGCGCTCTTCTTGGATCGGGCCCTTGGCGAACAGGCTCGGACCGGACGGCAGATTGCCACCGCTCTTGGCGGGACCGGACGCGGTGCCGGCCTTTTCGGCCGCGAGGACGTCGGCCCGCACGATCCGACCACCGGGGCCGCTACCCTTGATGCGAGATGGATCGAGCTTCTTTTCGGCGGCGAGTTTTCGGGCGAGAGGGGAGATTTTGACTCGTTCGCCGGAGGCGGCGGGGGCGGGCTCGGCCGCAGGGGCGGGTTTTGCCTCGGCCTGGGCGGGCGGCGCTTCCTGTTCCTTCTTTTCCTCCGCCTTGGGCGCGGGAGCGTCTTCCTTTTTCTCTTCGGCGGGCGGGGCCGATTTTGCCTCCGGCTCGGCGACTTCCTCACCGGGTTCGCCGATGGCGCAGAGAGCGGCGCCGATTTCGACGCTGGAGCCCGCGGGGGCGAAGATCTTCAGCAGGGTGCCGTCGAAGAACGACTCCAGCTCCATCGTCGCCTTGTCGGTTTCGACCTCGGCCAACATCATGCCGCTTTCGACTTTATCACCTTCGTTTTTCAGCCACTTGACCAGCGTGCCGCTGGTCATCGTGTCACTGAGTTTGGGCATTTCAATAATGTCGGCCATGGTGCGCTACGCTAAGGGTGAAAATGAAAAAGGGCGAATGATGAAGGCGGGTCGTCGCGGGGGGGCTCAGGCCATGACGCCGAGCGCGGCTTTCTTGACGCGTTCGACATTGGGCAACTGTTCGATTTCGACGGGTGGGCTGTAGATCGCGGGCGCGTCGACGGTGCAGAGGCGCTTGATGGGCGCGTCGAGTTCGTCGAAGGCTTCCTGCTGGATCATGTAGGTGAGCTGGGTCGCCACGCTGGCGAAAGGCTTTTGTTCTTCCACGATGAGCACGCGGTGCGTCTTCGCCACAGACTTGAGCACGGTATCGATGTCGAGCGGACGGATCGAGCGGAGGTCCACGACCTCGACCGAAATGTCGTGTTCTTTTTCGAGGATCTCGGCGGCGGCGAGCGAGTGCAGCACGCAACGACCGTAGGTGACGATCGTGAGATCCGTGCCTTCGCGTTTCACGTCGGCGAGGCCGAGCGGGATGAGATACTCTTCGTCTGGAACTTCGCCCTTTTCGCCGTAGAGCATGGTATTCTCGAGGAACATCACGGGGTCGTTGTCGCGGATGGCGGACTTGAGCAAACCCTTGGCGTCGTAGGCGGTGGCGGGAACGACGACTTTCACCCCCGGATGATTGGCGAGGACGTTCTCGGG
>CAXBDS010000009.1:0-56103 GCA_963974355.1 uncultured Opitutaceae bacterium | reverse complement strand
GCCGACGTCGATGTCGACCATGTTGATCCAGCGGCCCTCGCGATGATCATACATGCGCCGGTCCTTGTTCACCAAATCGGGGGGTGGCGTGAGCATCTTGGCCTGGTTGGTTGTGCGCCACGTGCTCCGCGATAGCGTGTCGCTGGGGGAAATCGCTTTATATTCTGCGGCATCGGCGGCGTTAAAGAAGGTGCGCGTGGTTCCGTCGGCTTCGACGAGGAGATAGAGCCCGGCTTTATTCGAGAATTTTTGGGCTTCGATATTGGCTGATCCGGCGGCGTTTTTGGGTTCGATGAGGTCATGCGCCTCCGTGGTGGAAACCACTCCGGGCGGCGTCTGCGGAGTGATGCCATGGCTGACGTCCTGGAGGTTGCCATTCCAGATTTGCGAGGCCAAGTCGCGGAAGTTTACCCCGGATTTTCGAGCCGCGACGTTGGAGTCAATGTAGGTGCCGACGGCCGTGCCATTGATGGTGGGGTTGTTGACCGAGATGACGTCGTTCACGCCATCTCCGTTGTCGTCGACTCCGGTGGTGAAGGCAATGTTTCGGCCTCCGGGGCGGCCACTGCCGATCGTGCCGATCGTGAGGGTTTCGGCGGTGGTGAATGTGCTCATGAACGTGAGCGAAGAGGATTCGGTGAGGTAGGCGCGTTGATTGGAGTGAACCGGACCGACGACGGTCATGCTCGGACTGGGATGAAACTCCATGTTGAGATTGTAGAAAATAGCGTAGTTGAAGAGCGACGCATCACGCACCTCGATTGACTGGGTGGCATAGCTCCAGGCTTCACCCACGGCATCGGCGGCGCGGGCTCGCGCGAGAAAACGAACGCTGCGGGTGGTGACCGATTGTCCGCGGAGGGGATCAAAGTCGTTGCCCGGATTGGAAGGGTCGATGAAGCGGCGGGTGGGCGAGGTGATTTCGCTCACCCACAGATCGACGTCCGCAGGAGCGACGTGATTGTAGTCTGTGGCCGTGGTCGGGAGGAGCGAAGCGAGGCGGGCGGTGTGGGTGGTGATTGGGGCGCTGGAAAACTCGTCGGAACCGAAATTCAAGTTGCGCGCAAGTCGGGTGCGGACTTCGGCGGCGGCGTATTCGAGCACGCCTTCGGCGGCGTTTTTTGCTTCGAAGCGCAGTTGGTTTCGGTGATTCAGGCGGCGCTCGGTGAGTGTATAGGTCAGCAAACTGGCCGCGAGCAGCGCGAGAATCGTGGTGAAGATCATCACCATTAAAATTACCGAACCGCGGTCGGGAGATGAGGGATGTTTCATGGCTCTGGGCGGGGCGGGTTGACCTCAACCGCGGGGAGTGACGGTGAAATTGTAGGTGTTGGTGACCCGTTTGGCTTGGTTGCCATGGAGGATCTTCATGCGCACAAGCACACTGCGGTTTTGGAAATTGACGAAATCGAGGGAGCCGGCGGCGAGCCCTTGAAGATCATTCACGAGGAGCGTGTTGCTCGCGTGACTGGCCCAAGTGGCGGTGGCGGGGGGGAGCAGCGACTCGATCGGATTCGCTGAATCGATGGTGGCGGGCAAGGTTGCGCCCCACGGGGTGGTCCAGCTGGTGCCGCTTTTCGCGTCATCGGTATCGAACATGTAGAGCGCGTTCTCTCCGGCGACCCGGCGATTGGGCGCTGTCCAGTAGGCGACCAAGCGGTTGACGCGCACATTTACGATCGCGGGATCATTCGTGTCGTCACCATCGAAGAAGCGGGAGTCGAAGTAGGGGTCTTCGTAATACACGAAGAGCAGGAAGTTCCCGGCTTCGTCGGCCTGGCGCCGGTCGTTGGTATTGACGGTTCCGTTGTTGTTGGCGTCACGGCGAACGGTGAGGCCCGCCACGGTCTGGTCGTTGAAGCTCTGGTAGAGGACAAAAAAATTGGAGGCGCGGGCGGTCTCCACGAGCTCGTTGGTGAGGTCGCGAATGTCGCTGTTAATGAGGAGCTTTTGCTCGCCGGTGAACAGATAGCGGTAGTTGCTCGCGAAAAAAGGCACGACGCCGGCGATGAGCAGGCTGACAAGACCGAGGGTGACCATTATCTCGGCAAGCGTGAACCCCGACGCACGAGGGCGGGGGAATCTAGAAAGTGGATACATTGGACCGCACCGTGCGCAGGCTGCCATTTTGCGTGCGCGACGTCCCGAAGTTATAGGTGGATTGGAAAAACAGGATGATCTCGACCCCGTCGGCGGTGCCGCCGGTGAGGGTGGACAAATCGCGCAGGACGGGGCGAAAGCGGAACGTCATCGGTTGCGACGGGTTCCCCTGATCATCTTCGTCGAGCATGATCGTTTCTCTCGCCCAATCCCCGTTGCCAAAGACCCCGGAGGATTCGTCCCGGAGCGTGGCTCCGTCGCTGGCCAACAGGGTGAGCGGTTTCGTGCCGGTGGTGTCTTTGGCCGCCTCGTCGAGGGTGGTGAAATCCACACTGCGCAGTTGCTCCAGGTAAGCTTGGGCCAAGGTCAGCGCGGTATTATTATAGACCGCTCTTTCGGCATTTGCCCGCACCATAAAGGTAATCGAAATGATGCCCACCGCCATGATGGAGAAGATCGCCATGCCGATGACGGCTTCGAGCAGGCTGAATCCTCGGCGGTCAAAGTCGCGAGGCCGTTGCGGAGATCGTGCTGCGAGAGGGGCTACCACCATTTGATCGTGTGAGGTTATCACAAATTAGGCGGGAAAAAGTAGGGGCTCTCGCAAGTAATTAGACCCTAGTGGTTAGGGTCTTTTGGCCCTGGTTTGTTTGCTGGAATGGACTCAGCGCTGCTGGTGGCGGGCATAAAGCGCGGCCGCTTGGGCTCGCCGCGTAACCTGCAATTTTTCGAAAACCGTGCTGAGGTAGTTCTTCACCGTTTTTTCGGCCAAGCCCAAGCTCAGGGCGACCTCTTTGTTGGTCAGCCCCTCGGCGATCCCGGCGAGCACGCGATGTTCTTGGGCTGACAGAGTGCGGAGCAGATCGTGCTCTGCCGGGGTTTGCCCTCGGACGAGTCGCATCACGCGGGCGGTGATGGCGGGATCCAGAATTGAACGACCTTGCGCTACGTCCCGGATCGCGGTCATCAGCGCCCGCCCATTGACCTCTTTTAACAAGTAGCCATGGGCACCGGAACGGATCGCGTTGTCGACAACCTCGTCGTCATCGACGGAGGTCAGCACCAGAACGCGGGTGTCGGCGTTCGACTCAGTGATGCGGCGGCAGGCGTCGAACCCGGTGCCGTCGGGCAGGCGAATATCGAGCAACACGACGTCGGGTGGATCCCGTTCCGCCGCGGCGATCGCTTCGGCGACCGAGCTGGCCTCGGCGATCACTTTGAGATCGGGCGTCTGACCGAGCAGGGTGCGCAGACCGGTTCGCACGACTTCGCTATCGTCGACGATGAGCAGGCGAATCAGGGGGGACGAATCAGACATGAGATGAGGCTGGTGGCCAAGTGAGGTGCAAGCGGGCGCCTTGGCCGACCTGGCTCGTGACGGTCAGCCGGCCACCGGTAGCGTGGGCGCGTGCGTTTAGATTGGCAAGACCCAGGCCGGCGGTGGCGCGCGGGGTGGTGGCGTCGAAGCCTTGACCGTTGTCGATCAACACCACCTCAACCTCGCCGGCGGGGGTGGCCGAGAGCGTGAGTTCGAGTCGGGAGGCGGCGCCGTGACGCAAGGCGTTGCTCGCGCCTTCTCGCACGATCTGAAAGAGGTCGGAGAGGCGGACATTGCTGAGGGCTGCGGGGATCGATTCGGGCACTTCGACGCTCACGGCCACTTCGCGGCCGGCGCACAGCTCGTCGAGCATATCACGGAGGGCGGTGGCGAGGGAGTCGCGGCGCACGCGATCAGGGGCGAGCCCTTTGATGTAGTTGCGCGTATCGGCGATGGCTTGATTGATCATGGTCATCGCCCGATCCAAGGGTTCGGCGGCGCGCGCCGGATCGTGGGCGAGCGCGTCCCGGGCGGTCTCGACGGTGAGCCCGGTGGCGTAGAGCGATTGGATGATCCCATCGTGCAGGTCGCGACCGAGGTTGATCTTTCCCTCAAGGGCGCGGTTGAGCAGGTTCATCCGCAGGCTGGCGGCGGCTTCGGCGCGGAGCCGCTCGTCCCGTTCGATTTCGAGCTTCTCTTCTTGGGCGACGTGACGCGTGGCGAGTTGGGTGAGACTACGCAAATCGATCGGCATCGGTGTTCGATTGCCGTCCGGTTCCTGACTGCCGCGACTCCAGACCGACACGGCCACGAGGGCCAAGAGTAACAGCACCGCGAATACGCCCAAGGCCATCAGCACGCGTTGAAACAAGAGGAGAATGCGATCAACCGGGGGGGCAGGGAGGGCGACTCGGAGCCAGGCGGTGTCGTTCCAGGGCCACTCGAATTGGAGATGTCCGTTGGCCAGGGCGTTGTCGGCGTCCGTCCCCTGCAGGGGACTTTCGGTCATTTCCAAACGCCCTCCGAGGGCCGCGCCAAGCCGTTCCGCCCGAGCTTCGGTCCACGCGGCTTCGGTTCCGCCGGTCAGATCGATCAGGCTTTCGAGCTGGACCTCCGCCCGGGCAATCGCGGCCTTTTCCAGACGCGCTTCCTGGCGAGTGAGCCAGCCTTGCGCCGCCACCGCCGCAGCCAGCAGGGTGAGCAGGAGAACAAGCGAGAAGCCGAGCAGGCGCGGGAGCGGGATCATCGACGAGGCTGACGATGGGCTTGCGGGCGTGGGCGTCAAAACCTTCGACAATCACGATGGCGTCCGTTCTGATGGTGGGCTCGGTTTATGAAGACGTTTTATATCACCACCGCGATCGACTACGTGAACGGTTCGCCGCACTTGGGCCATGCCTATGAAAAGGTGCTGACGGACGTTATTGCCCGTTTCCGTCGGTTGATGGGGGACAACGTTTATTTCCTGACCGGCACGGACGAGCATGGGCAAAAGATCCAGCAAAGTGCGGCGAAACGTGGCGTAGAGCCCCAGGCGATGGTGGATGACATCGCGGCCGAGTTTAAGGCCGTCTGCGGCAAGCTCGAAATTTCCAACGACGACTTCATCCGCACCACCGAGGAGCGACACAAAAGCGTCGTGTGTCGTCTGCTGCAGCAGCTCTTTGACAAGGGCGAAATCTACAAAGCGGATTACGCGGGCTTTTATTCCACGCGCCAAGAGCAGTTCCTGCAGGAGAAGGACCGCAATCCGGACGGTTCTTGGCCGGAGATCTACGGCGAGGTGACCGAAATCATCGAGTCGAACTACTTCTTCAAGTTGGGCGCCTACCGCGAGTGGCTGATCGAGCACATCAAGTCGCACCCGGAATTCATCTTTCCGCGTTACCGCGCCAAGCAGGTGCTGGAGTTTTTGTCGGAAGGCTTGAACGACCTCTGCATCTCGCGGCCAAAGGAACGGCTCTCCTGGGGCATTCCGCTGCCGTTTGATCAGGACTTCGTCACCTACGTGTGGTTCGACGCATTGGTCAATTACTACTCCGCCGTGGCGGACAAGCCCGGCGTCTGGCCGGCTGACTTCCACGTGATCGGCAAGGACATCCTCGTGCCGCCGCATGCCGTCTACTGGCCGATCATGCTGCACGCGATGGGGCTGGAGCTGCCGAAGTCGATTTTGGCGCACGGCTGGTGGTCAATCAACGGCTCCAAGATGTCCAAAAGCACGGGCAACTTTGTCGATCCGATCGAGTTTGTGGATACGTATGGCGTCGATGCCCTGCGCTACTTCCTCGTGCGTGAGATGAGCGTCGGGCAGGACAGCGACTTTTCGCTCGCCCAGTTCCTCGCCCGCTACAACGCGGAGCTCGCCAACAACCTCGGCAACCTCGTCAACCGCACCCTCAACATGACGAACCGCTTCGGCGGCGGCGTGATTCCGGCACCGGAAGTCGATGACGAGGCTGAGCGGGTCTTGCGGGCGGCGTGGGACAAAACCCGCGACGAAGTCATCGGCCTTTACGAGGGGTTTCAGTTTCACGTCGGCTTGGAACGGGCGTTCAGTTTCATCACCGCGACCAACGCTTACATCGAGCAACGCGCGCCGTGGAAACTCGGCAAGTCCGAGGTTCCCGCGGATCAGGCGTTGTTGCGCACTTCCCTCGCCACGATGGCCGAGGCCCTGCGGCTCGGCAGCGCGTTGCTGGCGGCGGTCATGCCTTCGACGGTGGGCAAAATCGCGGATGTGCTGGGGCATGTTCCGGCGACCGTGTGGCGCGACGAATTAAACTGGGGCCAAGGGCTGACGGGTAACCGGGTGGCGGAAACGGCGATCCTGTTTCCTCGTCCGGAGAAACCGAAAACAGCCTGACGTGGGCCGCTTCTGGGCAACCTCCGCGGCCGGTGAAACGGGTGATCTGCGCACCGTTTCGCCTTGGCCGCTTGCGCCTCGGCGGGGTTGTGCGTGCAGTGGATAGATCGCCATGAAAGTCCTGCCGCTTCGCCCCGCCGATCACGCTTCTCCGGAAGCTTTGCGCGGTTTTCTTGCGCAGTGTCAGCTCGCCGCCCAATCAGATGGGCAGGACCGCCTCGTGAGCATTTCGATCACGGTTGGCGCGTTGGATCCTTTGGCGGTGCTGGAGGCGATTTACGAGCCCGGCCACCCTCATTTCTACGCGGAACGTCCCACGGCAGGGACCGCGGTGGCGGGAGCGGAAGTGGCGGTTGAGTTTTCGGCGGCAGGTGAGCGCCGTTTTGAGGCGTTGCAGGCGTTCGTCGATGGCACCTTGGCGCGCACCATCGCGGTGGGAGACGTCGATGCGCCGTTTGGCGGTCCGCATTTTTTCGTGGCAGGGACGTTCTTCGACGAAACGAAATCGGACGAACCGTTCGCGCCGGTTACGGCCTTCGTTCCACGGTGGCAGGTGTCGCGCGCCGGCGACAAAACCACCGCGGTGGCGAATGTGCCGGTGGCGGCGGGTGCCGACCTCGCGGTGTTGTCGGAACGGGTGTGGCGGGCGCATCAGAAGTTTGCCCGCTTTTCGTTTGGAGGGGGCTCCGCCACCGCCGGACCGCAATCCGAATCGCGCCCGGTTCCCCATCATTTCAAAACCCATGAAACGGGCGACTATCACGCTGCGGTCGGTCGCGGGTTGGAGGCGATCGCCGCTGGCGAGGTCGAGAAGATCGTGCTCGCGCGCTGTGTTGAAGTCACGGCGGACGCGCCGCTGCATCCGTTGGCGGTGTTGAACGGGTTGCGGCAACGCTTTCCGGATTGCTTCGCCTTCTCCGTCGCGAATGGCCGGGGCGACAGCTTCATCGGCGCGAGTCCGGAGCGTCTGGTGCGCGTAAGTCAAGGTGTGCTGGAGACCGAAGCGTTGGCGGGGACGGCGCGCCGAGGCGTCAGTGCGGTGGAGGATGCGGCCGCAGGGGCCGCGTTGGTGGCCAGTGAAAAGGACCGACGCGAGCAGGCGATGGTGCTCGCATCGATCCAACGACGCTTGGCTCCGCTCGGACTCACGCTGGAGCATGCGGATGAACCGACGCTGTTGCGCTTGGCCAACGTGCAGCATTTGCACACTCCGGTGCGGGCCACGCTGCCGGAGGGTGTCCGGCTTTTGGATACATTGCGGGCGCTGTTTCCGACTCCGGCGGTCGGCGGAACGCCGCGGGCGCCCGCGATGCGGCGGATCGCTGAGCTCGAGGACTTTCCCCGCGGGCTTTACGCGGGCACGGTGGGCTGGATGAACGCCCGGGGCGGGGGCGAGTTTTTGGTCGGCATTCGCTCGGCGCTGGTGCGGGAGGAGCGGGCCTATGTTTACGCCGGGGCCGGCATCGTGGCCGGCTCGACACCTGAAAAGGAGTTTGCCGAAACCGAATTGAAATTCCGGGCTTTGCTCGAAGCCCTCATTCCCGTTCACCGCTGATGCATCCGCTCGATTTTCGCACCACCAACAGCTTATGGGCGTCCGTGATGGTCGAGACGCTGGTGCGGGAAGGCGTGACCCATGCGATCATTTCCCCGGGATCGCGCTCGACGCCGCTCACGCTGGCGCTGGCGACGCATCCGCAGGTCGAAGCCTTACCGATTCTCGACGAACGCTCCGCGGCGTTTTTTGCGTTGGGCTTGGCCCGGCGCAGCCATTGGCCGGTGGTGCTCGTCTGCACCAGCGGTTCGGCGGGGGCCAACTATTTTCCCGCGGTGATCGAGGCGGCGGAAAGTGGCACCCCCTTGCTGGTGCTGACGGCTGATCGGCCTCCTGAAATGCGGGCCTGTGCTTCGGGACAAACCATCAACCAGCACCATCTTTTTGGCGACTTCGCCGTTTGGTTTCACGAACTCGCGGTGCCGGAAGCGTCGGTCGCGCGTTTGGCCTATGCGCGGCAAACGGTTCGCCAGGCACTCCGCCATGCGGCTCGCGGTCCCGTGCAGTTGAATGTGCCGTTCCGCGATCCGCTCGTGCCACAGGCCGATGGTTCCACGGCGGGCCTGGAAACCGAACTGGATGACGCGTTTTTCGTTCAACCCGAGGTGGTCGTCACGCGCTCGGCCGGGGTGCGTTGGGCGCATCGCCCGACCACGGCGCGAGGGCTGATCATCGCCGGGCCGGCACTGCCGAAAGATCCCGGTGCCTACGCCGATCACGTGTTGGCCTTTGCCGAGGCCACCGGCTGGCCGATCTTGGCGGATGTGCTGTCACCGCTGCGGCACTACGCGACGGGCGCGGGCACGGTGGTGGCCAACTATGATGTGATTTTGCGTGATCCCGCGACCGCCCGCGACTTGACGCCGCGTTATGTGGTCGGTTTGGGCGCCTGGCCGACAAGCAAGGTGTTGCGCGCTTGGTTGGAGCAGTCACAGGCGGAGACCTTGCTTGTGACCGATCAGCCCGGCAGTCGTGACGCGTTGCACGGGCGCACCCGGGAGATCGAGGCGCCGGTGGAGGCGTTGGCCGTCGAAGGCCCGGCCATTCCTGATCCCACGTATCGCACGGCGTGGATCGCCGCGGCCCAGCGGGTCGGGCCAGCACTACTCGGCGACGAGACGCCGCTCTTTGAGGGCGATGTCACGAGTGTATTGGCTGACTCCTTACCGGATGGTGCGATCGTTTGTGTGGCCAACAGCATGCCGGTGCGCGACCTGGAGTATTTTTGGCCGGCCAACGATCGAAAGCGGCGCGTGTTTTTTAGCCGGGGGGCGAACGGTATCGACGGGACGCTTTCGACGGCGTTGGGCGTGGCGCAGGGCGGCGAACCGGTGGTCTTGCTGACCGGTGACTTGGCATTGTTGCACGACACCAACGGGTTTTTGGCGGCGGCGCAGTTACGCGGCTCGCTTACGGTCGTGCTGATCAACAATGCCGGGGGAGGGATCTTTGAGCATTTGCCGGTCGCCCAGTATGATCCGCCGTTCGAGGCGTTTTTTGCGACACCGCAGCGGGTTGAGTTCGCCCGCCTTTGCGCCGCTTACGGTATCCCTCATACGCTTATCACGTATCGCGCGGAGCTCGCGGAGTGCTTGGCAGGCGTGCCACCCGCCGGGGTGCGGGTTTTGGAGGTGCCGACCGACCGGAAACGTGATGTCGCGATCCGGAAAGCGCGGTTGGCAAAGGCGGCGAAGGCCGGTCGCGGCTAGCTGCGGAGGGATCGGGTGACCTCGGGGTGCGATTCTAGGTAGCGGTTAAGCTTTTCGACGGCCGTGAACGTTTCGGCACTCACGTGGTGTTCCATACCCTCGACGTCCTTTTCGATGACGTCTTCGCTTAGGCCCAGGTGCCGCAGGAAATCGGTGAGCAGTTCGTGGCGGTGGGCGATACGGGCGGCGACCGCTTCGCCGGCGCTGGTGAGGACCATGCCGCGGTATTTCTCATAATTGACCAAGCCTTCGGCGTCGAGGCGCTGGACCATGGTCGTCACGCTGGCTTGGGAAATCTTCAATTCGGCGGCGATATCGACGACGCGCGCATAACCCTTGGTTTTAATCAGATCGCTGATGCGTTCGAGGTAGTCCTCGACGGCCGCAGAGGTGCGCGGAGAAGGAGTTGCGGGTGGGCCGGCCACAATCGGGAATCAAACCGGCGGCACCGGCCAGTCAAAGCCAAAGCCGCGACGCGGAAATTAACCCTGGTTCTTGAGAACCTTCTGGTAGCGGAACACGACCAGAAACATCCAGAGCGCCAGCCAGAAAACGCCACTCATGCAGGCGGCGGTGCCGAGGGCCCAGAAGTAGACCATCACCGGGTTTTCGGACGGCACGTGCTCGGGCAATACGTTGAAGCCCATGTAGACGAAAAAGAGGCCTACAACGATGATTTCGAGGAGGACGTTGGAGAAACCAGTCCGTTTCACTTCGTATTGCGACATGTCGGGCTGAAAAGAGGCGAATGAGTCCGACCATGTCCAATCGAAAGTTCAGGCGGAGCGTATCCGCGCTAAAATTGATAGCCGCGCTTACGACGCTAGAAGTTTTTGACGTAGCGGATGCCGGCGGGGTCCTCAAAGGTCAGTCGACGCTCTTCGATTTTGATCAGGCGGAGATTGTAGGTTCGGTCAACAATGTCGCCCAGTTGAAAGATTTTGTCGTTCATGAGAATGCGAGGGGCGGTCGCCGAGGGACGCACGCCCGAGACGCGCATCTGCTCCACGAGGGCCAGAATCGTCGAGTCGGGCGGAGGCGGCGAGGGGGGGGACGTGGGGGGCGTGGCGATGGGATTGCGGACCGGGTTGGAGGGCAGGGAAGAACCGATGGGGCGGCCGGCGGGTGCCGAACCGACCGGATCGGGCTGCGAGGGGAGAATCGAAGCCGAGGGGGGCGGGGCGAGATTGATGCGGACTTCCGGCGGCGTGTTGTCGGCTTCGGTGATGATGGGTTGCGGCGAAGGGGCGGTTGGCGAGGCGGCGATAACCGGGGCCGACGTGATGACTGGCCCGGAGGCGACGGTTTGCGGGATTTGCGCATCGGGTCGCAGATTTAGTTCGGGCGGTAAACTGCGTGGAATGAAAAAATAAACGGCGCCGGCGGCGAGGAGCGAGAAGCCCACGACGATCAGCATGACGGCCCCCACGACTTTGTTGGCGGAAACAGGTTTGCGGCGTTTGGCGATGCGGGCGGGCGGGCGAACTTCGTTGGCGGTCGAGCGCGCCGCCGGAGCGACGGGCTGACGGGCGGCAGACGTTGCAGGGGCGGGCGGAGGGGAAGCCGTTGTTTCGGGCGCCCCGGCCTGGCGCATCTTTTGCGCTTTCTTGAGGGCTTCGTTGATCAAGCTCATGGCGAAAACAGCAGGCGGTTAGAAGGTGAGGCGGCGCAGATCACGCACCGCCCGATGAACGTCCCAGAAATTCACCTCGTCAGATTCACGAATGAAGGCCGCGAGGAGGGACTTGTCGCAGAGGTTGTTGACGATGCGGGGGATGCCGCCGCTGTAGCGATGCACACGCCAGACGGCGGCGCGGGTGAAGTAGGGGCGGCCTTCGCTGCCGGCGAGCACGAGGCGATGGCGAATGTAGTGGTCGAGATCACGGCGGCTGAGCGGCGTCAGCTCGTAGTGGACGAGGATGCGTTGCCGCAGCTGGCGGAGCTCGGGCAACGCCAAGACGTCCTTCAACTCTGGCTGGCCCATGAGCACGATTTGGAGAAGCTTCTGTTTGTCGGTTTCGAGATTCGAGAGGAGCCGGATCTGCTCGAGAACCTCGAAGGAGAGATTTTGAGCCTCATCGATGATGACCACGATGTCGCGGCCAGCTTCGATGCGCGCGAGAAGCACGCGTTGCATCTGCGCGACCAAATCGTGATGGCCGGAGTCGGCGGGTTTTTCGCCGAGTTCGCTGAGGACCGCGCGGAGCATTTCGGTTTCGCTGATCCGGGGGTTGAGGACCAAGGCGGTGTCCCAGTGGTCGGGATCGAGTTCGTCCAACAGACGTCGGCAGAGCGTGGTTTTGCCGCAGCCGACCTCGCCGATGAGCACGATGAACCCCTTTTTTTCCTGCAGTCCGTAAGTCAGATGTTGGAGCGCGTCGAGGTGCGTCGGACTGAGATAGAGAAACTTCGGGTCGGGGGTGATGTTAAACGGCATCTCCGTAAACCCATAGAAGCTCTGATACATGCCCGTGTTTGGTAGGGCGGGCCGCGTTGCAACGCACGCCCAAAACACGGAACGCGCGGAGGGAGCGGGGTGTTTTACGAAATCATCGCGAACGGGGTCTTTCGCGGAAAATCGCGGGAATTGGCGTGCCCTGCGCGGGGCGGGGCGTTTTTGTCCCCCTGTCGTCCTACCGTGATCCTTCGTCGCCTGCTCATCCTCGTATATCTCTTGCTCTTCGTCAGTGTGGCGGCGGGTTCGGCTACCTTTTTTTGGCAAACCCGGGCCGAGTATCTGCGACTGAAAGAAATCGAGGCGCAAAGCCGGGAGCGGCTTGATGTCGCGCAGAAGCGGCTCGCCGAACAGGAGCGCACGTTGGAACGGCTGCGAACCGATCCTGCCTATGTCGAGATGGTGATCCGGCGGCGTTTAGGTTACGCGCGAGAGGACGAGCAGATCTTTCGATTCGAGCCCTGACGGCTCACCGCCCTGATTCGAGCAAAAGGGTTTGCTATGCCCCCGTCCGACCCGGTGACATAGCGGGTATGGATAACTCGCCCGACTCGATCATCTCCGCGTTTAAATCCGCCGGCCAAGGGCATGTTTTCGCCCATTTCGATGCACTCGATGAGGCCGGGAAAACGCAGTTGCTCGCGCAGGCCGGCGAAATCGACCTGGCCGAGATCGCGGAACTGAAATCGTCGCTCATCGATCAAGGGAGCGGGGGGCTGGATCTCACGGGTTTGGCGCCGGCGCCGTTTGAGAAGCGGCCCGAAAATGGCGGCGACGCGGCGGCTTGGGCAAAGGCGGTGACCGTCGGCGAAGAAGCATTGCGCGCCGGGCGAGTAGCGGCATTTACCGTTGCGGGCGGGCAGGGGACGCGGCTCGGTTATGACGGCCCCAAGGGCACGTTTCCTGTGACGCCGGTCCTGCACAAACCACTCTTTCAAGTCTTCGCGGAAAAGTTTGCTGCGGCGGGGCGGGATTTCGGCCAACGCATCCCGTGGTTTATCATGACGAGCCACCAAAACCATGAGGCGACGGTGGCATTCTTCGAGGAGCATGATTACTTCGGTCTCGGTTCGGATTGGGTGACGTTCTTTAAGCAGGGCCGCATGCCGGCGGTCGATTTCGACGGCAAAATCCTGTTGGAAGCCAAGGACTCGATCGCGATGTCACCGGACGGGCATGGCGGTTCGTTGCGCGCCTTGGCTCGTAGTGGCGCGCTGGATCGCATGCAGGCGGCTGGGATCGACGTCATCAGTTACTTCCAAGTTGATAACCCCCTCGTGCGCTGCATCGATCCGGCATTCATCGGCTGGCACCTGCTTGCGCAATCCGAGATGTCGAGCAAGATGGTCCCGAAGGCTTATCCGGAGGAAAAGCTCGGTCACTTTTGCACGCAAAAGGGGAAATCGGTGGTGGTCGAATACTCGGATCTGCCGATGGACTTGCAACGCGAGACCGATCCGGCTTCGGGCGAGTTGCGCTACCTCGCCGGGAGCATCGCGATTCATATTTTGGACCGGGAATTCGTGCGCCGCCTCGCTGCGGGCGGGGCCGACGTGGCGTTGCCGTTTCACCGGGCGAACAAGAAGATCCCGGTTCTCGCCGAGGATGGTTCGATCGTGAAGCCCGACCAGCCGAACGGCATCAAGTTTGAGATGTTCGTTTTCGACGCCTTGCCCTTTGCTGCGCGCCCTTTGGTCATCGAAACGAGTCGGGCCGACGACTTTTCGCCGGTCAAGAATGCCGAGGGTGTCGATTCGCCCGAGACGAGCCGGGCGGATCAGTTGCGGCAATTCGCCCGCTGGGCCAATGCCCACGACGCCGGGGTGCCGTGTGACGAAAGCGGTCTGCCGAAAGTGTGCTTCGAGGTGTCGCCCTCGTTTGGATACGACGAGGCTTCGTTCGCGCGCGCCTGGACCGCCGCCGAACCGAAGCCGGCCATCGGCGAAGGCACCGTGCTCTAATCTGCGGCCCCTGTTTCCCTGCTTCCTTTCTCTTTCCTTTTTATGACAACGATCGAAACGATTTCCGCAGCCGGTAAAAACGGCCAACTCATGCCGTCTGCGGTGGAGAATTTGCAGACGTGGCTCACGGCTGATCTGCCGGCTTGGGTTGCGGCCAGCGTCGAAGAACTCGTGGCGCAGGGAGCTTGGGACGAGCTGAACGATCGGTTTTACCGTTATCTCGCGTTCGGCACGGGCGGCATGCGAGGGCGCACGGTCGGGCGCGTCGTCACATCGACGGAGCAGGGGGAGGCGGCGGCAGACGCGACTCCGGCGCACGCGGCGGCGGGTTGCAATGTGCTCAACGATTTCACGTTGGTGCGCGCGACGGTCGGCCTCTTTCGCTACGTGCAGGCCCACTTGGGCAAGGCCGAACGGCCGGATGTGCCGGCGCTGGTGATCGCGCACGACGTGCGTCATTTTTCACGTCATTTTTGCGAGTTGGCCGCGTCGACCTGGACGCGTCTCGGTGGCAACGCGTTCATCTTTGACGGCCCGCGTTCGACACCGCACTTGAGCTACAGCGTGCGTTGGCTGAAGGCGCATTGCGGCGTGGTGATCACGGCCAGTCACAACCCGCCGCACGACAACGGCTTTAAGGCGTATTTCGAAGATGGCGCCCAAGTGGTGCCGCCGCACGACAGCGGGATTGTCGAGCAGGTCAACGCGGTGCCGCTGGGTGAGCTGAGCGCGTTTCTTGATATTGACCTTTCTCGCGTCACGACGCTCGGCGCCGCCGCCGACGAAGCATATTTGAAGGTCGCGACCGAGGCGGTGATCGACGCGAAGGTGTTGCGTGAATCCGGCCTGAAGGTGGGCTTTACCAACATCCACGGCACGGGCGGCGTCGCCTCGGTGCCGCTCTTGCAGCGGGCGGGAGTCGAGGTCCACGAAGAGCCGGCGCAAAGAGGGTTCGACGCGCGTTTTCCGACCGTGAAATCGCCGAATCCCGAGAATGCCGAAGCCCTGTCCCGGGCGGTCAAGATGGCCGAGGAAAAGGGACTTGATGTCGTGCTTGCAACCGATCCGGATTGCGACCGCATGGGCGTGGCGATCCGCAATGCGGCGGGTGAGATGCAGTTGCTTTCGGGTAATCAGATCGGCTCGCTTTTGGCCGATTACCGCATCGCGAAATACAAGGAGCTCGGTTGGGTTCCGACGGAAGGATCCGATCACGTGGCGCTCGTGAAAACCTTTGTGACCACGCCGCTGCAGGACGCGATCGGCAAGGCGCATGGCATCAAGGTGATCAACACGCTCACCGGCTTCAAGTGGATCGCGAACAAGATTCGCGGTTACGAGGAGACGTTGACCAACGCGTTGTTGGAAAAAAAGGGCATCGCCTTGGACTACGATGGCACGCCGTTCGCATCCCGCGCCAAACTGCTCCAAGAGCACAGCACGTTCTATGCGTTCGGCACCGAGGAGAGCTACGGTTACCTGCCGAACGACCACGTTCGAGACAAGGATGGCAACGCGGCATGTCTGATGTTTGCCGAGTTTTGCGCGGCGGTTAAGGCGGCTGGAGAGACGGTTGATCAACGGCTCGACGCCCTGTATCGACAGCACGGCTACTTCGTGGAGGGAACGATCAATCTTTATTACGAGGGCGCCACGGGGGCGGCCAAGATCGCGCGCATTTTGGAGACTTACCGAAACGATTCCCCGAAGGCCTTTGGCGATGTGGGCGTCTCAAAATTTCAAGACTTCGGCGTGCAGGAAATCTTCGACGCCGATCGTGAGCAGATCCCGCAACAGGACCTTTATTTCGTCACCTTGGACAACGGCTATACGTTTGCCGCGCGCGGTAGTGGCACCGAGCCGAAGATGAAGTTCTACGTCTTTGCCAACGCGCCGGTGCCGGCGGGGGCGGATCTCGCCACGGTGAAAACGGAAGTGCAGACCGAACTTGATCGCGTGAAGGCCGCGATCGAAGCCGACGCCAAAGCGCGCGCCGATTCGTAAGCGAACGGACACCGACCGGATCACCCTTCTCGGGTGAATCGGGACGGGGCCCTCAGGCCGGGCGGGGACGGGCGATCAGCGGGAGCGTGCCGAAGTCGCCTCCGAGAATTTCCGGCGCTGGCGCGGACAGCCAATCTTGCAAAATGGTGCCGTAGATCTGCCGGAAGTCTGTCGAGTAGGTGAGGTCTTCGTTGGCCGCAAGATTCAGCGATGGTGCCGAGCCGCTCAGCCCTCCGTTCAAGCCCGAGCCGAGCATGAACAACGGCGCCGCCGTGCCGTGGTCGGTGCCGCCGCTTTGGTTTTCGTTGGGGCGCCGGCCAAACTCCGAAAAGGTCATGGTCAATACTTGGTCGTCGAGTTTGCGGGCGGTGAGGTCGGCTTGGAACGCGGCCAGTCCCTCGCTCAGCGTGCGCAGCAGGCGCTCGTGTTGGTTGGCTTGGGCATTGTGTGTATCGAAGCCACCCAAGCTGACGAAATAAACGCGAGTCGAGAGATTGGCCGAGATGAGCGCGGCGACGTTTTGCAACGATTGGGCGAAGGGGCCGCCGGGGTATTTTGCTTCCGCGCGGTAGCGATTGATCAGGGCTTCCACCCGGCGTTCGGTGACGAGCGCGTCCAACGTCACCTGACGGAGAAAGCCGCCGTTGCCGTGGTCGTCGTGCATCTCATGCGCGGTCAGTTGCTCGAGCAGTTTGAGATCCTGATTGCGGGAGCCTCGTCGCTGGCTCGCGCTGAGGCCGAAGGTGGCGTGATCCTGATGGGCCAGAAACGACCCCGGCAGTTCGTCGCTGATGTGGACTGCCGCGGGGTCAATGGCGGCCGCCAAGGCATCCGCATCGGGTGAACCTTGGCAGGTGTTGTCGAGATAACGTCCGATCCAACCCGTATCCAGAGAGGCATCACTGTCACTGGCGGCCTCCCAGATTTCCGTGGAGCGAAAGTGACTGCGGTTGGGATTGGGATAGCCGACGTTTTGAATCACCGAGAGGCGGCCTTCGCCAAACAGTCGATGCAGGTCGGCGCAGGCGGGGTGCAGACCTTGGTGGTCGTCGAGCTTGAGAACGCTCGCCGCGGGCAGGCCGAGGTTGGGCCGCAGGCGGTAGTAGGCATCATCGGCAAACGGGACGACAGTATTCAGTCCGTCGTTACCTCCGGCGAGTTGGACCAAGACGAGAATGCGACGATCTTTCTCAGGTTGCGGGGTGCCGGCCCGCACCGATTGAACGAGGAAATCCGGGGCGAAGTGGCCGAAGGCGAGCAGGCCGATACCGCGGGAAGAAAGGCGGAGGAATTCCCGGCGGGTTGTCGGCAGGAAGGAGGCGGCAGGCGAGCGCATGGGATTAAACGCGGGTTAGCAGAGTTGGTAGGCCGGAGATTGCAGTAGCGCCACGGCGATGTCGCGGATACGCGTGAGGCGTTCTTCCGGTGAGCGCGCCCCGCTCAGATGCGAAACAAGGGTGGCGCGTGCGTCGGGCGAGGAAGCGACGGGCAGAAAGTAATCGGTGAAGCGGCTGGCAATCTCCTCGTCGGACATTTCGGCCATTTGCTGGAGACGTTCATCGTCGACGGTGAAAACGGTGTGGCCTGCTTCGCGCGCGTGGTTGAGCGCCGCGATTTCATCGGCGTTCAGTCGTTCGTGATCCAGCGGCGTCAGCAAAAATTGCACAAGTTGCCGACGGGCGTTGAGCGTGCCGGCGTTGATCCAGCGGCGGCCACCCACCCAGCCGCGCACGTTGGGCGGTTGGTAGAGTTCCTGTCCCATCAGGCGCAGCGTAGAGAGAACGGTGCGGGGCAGCGGCGGAACGTCGAGCTCCAGGTCGACGGTGAGTCCGAGATAAAATTCGATCGGACTTTTGATGCGGGCGCCTCGCCAGACCGGATCGTGGAACAGCTGGCTGCGAAAGAAGTGGCGTGCGAGCGAGCGAAGGTCGAAGTCGGATGCGGCCCACCAGTGCCCCAACTCTTCGACGTAGGCCTCGTCGATCGGGCCTTCGGTGAGGTAAAAGCGAATGAGTTCGCGCGGGAGGAAGGTCGCGGCCGCAGGTTGGCGGTAGGCGAGATCGATCACTGCATCGCCATCGAAACGACCCGTCTCGCCGAAAATGGTTTTGGGTTTCGCATCGTGTTGACGCGTGACGAAACGGAACATGCCGCCTTCTTGACGGTAGCCCGTGAAGGCCCGGGCGGCTTCTTTGATATCCGTTTCGTGATAGTTTCCTTCGCCGAGGACGAACAACTCGAACAATTCCCGCGCAAAATTTTCGTTCGGCGCCGCGGCACGGCTGTTTTGCAAATCGAGATAGAGGATCATCGCCGGGGAACGCGAAACGGCCTTGGTGAGCTCCGGCGCGGTGGCGAACGCATGGCGGCGCAGGATATCATGATGCTCCCAGATGAAATTGGTTTGGCGGACCTTTTCAGAACTCACCACGTAGACGTCGCTGAGGAAGAAGATCCATTTTTCGGCGGCGGCCCTGGCGGGGTGGTGAGCTACGTCGAGCCACATCAGGGCGAGGTCCTGCTCGGCCCGGCGCGAGCGTTCGCGCGCCTCGCGTTGAAGGTCTTGGCGTTCCTTGGGCGAGTCAGCTTCGCGGGCCCGGCGAGTGAGTTCGGGCAGATCCGTTTGAAGTTCGGCTACGCGGGGCGGCGCAGGGAAGTCGGCGGGACTGGCCGGGAAGAGCTCATCGAGCGTGCGGTTGATTCCTTGGTCGTAGGCGCGTTGAGCGGCGGTCGGCGTGGCGGCCCAACCCGCCCGACGGAGGAGATGGCGGGCGGCGGCTGGCGTCCAATCCCGGGCCGAAATCGGTTTCCAAGCATCGCGGACAGGCAACGAGGAGGAGGGATTCATGGCGGCGGGATTTGGCAGAAGCCGTTAAGGTCAACGCCAACGATAGACGCCATTTGAAGGCGGTGGTTTCAGTTGTCGTGGCCTCGGCCTAGATACCGAGGGAGGTTCGGTAGACCCGGGGAACGCGCTTGGTGACCGAACATAATGTTTCCCATGGGATTGTATCCGCCCATCGACTGAACGTGGTCACGTCGATTTCTTCGTTGCCCTGCCGGCCGACGAGCACCGCTTCGTCGCCAATGGCGACAGGCGGGCCTTCGGTCACGTCGACGATCGTTTGATCCATCGTGACACGACCGAGGATGGGGCAGCGGCGGCCGCCGAGCAGAATGGCGCCGCGGTTGCTCAGGGTGCGCGTGATACCGTCGCCGTAGCCGGCCGTCAAAATCGCCACGGTGGAGTCCCGGGCGAGGCGATGTGACTGGCCGTAGCTGACGCCGGTGCCCGCGGGCAGCCGTTTGACCAGGCCCACGCGTGTTCGAAAACTGAATACGGGCTCGGCCTTGACGGCGGCGAGCAGCGAACTCGGATGCGGCAGAACGCCGAACTGCAGCAGACCGACGCGCACGGCGTTGAACGGGCCTCCGCTGTCGATGGTCTCAAGCCCGGCACTGTTGTCGGCATGAATCAGCGGATTGCCCTCGGCCCAACCCTGGCAGTTGGCCAACGCCGCAAGGAACCGTTGGCGCTGCCGGGTGGTGAATTCAGCATCGGTATCGGGGCTGGCAAAATGCGTGTAGATACCGGCAAGGCGGAGGCGCGGAGCGGCCCGGATTGCATCGTAAACGGCGCCGGCCGCTTCGTGCCATACGCCCAGCCGGCCCATGCCGGTGTCGATTTTCAGGTGAACCTCGAGGTCGCACTCGCTCGCCGTGGCGGCACCGGCGAATCGGTCCACTTCTTCGAGGGAGGAAATCGTGACGGCCACGCCAAGCTCGACGGCCGCCGCATCTTCTTCAGGCAAGAGCGGACTGAGGAGCAGAATCGGCCAACCGCTGCCGAGCTCTCGCACTGCGCGCGCTTCGGTGAGGGTGGCGACAGCGAAGAGATCGGCTCCGGCGTGCATCAGGCGGGCGGCGACGTGATGGAGACCGTGGCCGTAGGCGTCGGCTTTGACGACGGCGACATAACGCATGGAGGCGGGCAGCGTGGCCCGAATGCGCCGCAAGTTGCGTTCGAGGGCTGCAAGGTCGATTTCCACCCAACAGCGGTGGTGGACCGGGGAAGGATTCATGGCGACGGGATGTCGGGCGCGCGGTGGATGCCCGGCGTCCATGTGACATAGCTGGGTTCCTCATGCAAAAAGGCATCCGGTTGATCGGTTTGCCGCCACAGATCGGCCTCCGCCGCGGCGGGGTGGGCCCAGAGTTGAGCGACGTCGTAAGGGAGGCGCATGATCGGACGGTCGGGCAGGGCGGTCCAAGTGCGGAATTTGGCCGGCATCACGAGCCGTTCCGGCAGATCGGCCGTCGCGCAGCGATGCAGGTCACCGGGGTGTCCCGACGCGTCGAGCGTGAGCGCGTGCCAAGTTTGACGGCGGGCGTCGGCGATGAGCGTTGCCCCGGGTGGTGCGATTGTGGCGCCGAGCAACGAGGCTCCGGTAGGCGAAACTAGGTCGCTCCCGCAGCGCCTGCCAGGTCGTCAGCGCAACGGCGGCCGAGCGAATTCCGAGAATGGATCCAGGGCCTTCGCAAAACCCGAACGCATCGGCGTCGCGGGGCCGCTTGCCCAACTCGTCTAGCGCCCGGAAGAGGCCACTCCCCGCCTCTTCTTCAAGGGCAACCCAAGCGGGAGTGCGTCCGATCTCCAACCAGCCGACCTGCACGACGAGCGAGGCGGCGTCGAGGATGAGCAGGCGGGGGCAGCGGGCGTGAAGTTGGCGCAGGGAAGGCATGACGAGTCGCGAAGACTCACCCAATTCCCGCGTGCGACGGCGCGCAAGCGTGCAGAATCCGGCATTGACCGGGGTCGTCGCTGAGCGGTATTTTGGACAATTCTGCCAACAAAAACCCGTTTCTTTTTCCAGCTGTGAACATCGCAACCCAAGACGTTTCCGAAACCCGCAAAAATCTGGTGATCTCCTTTGAGGCCGCCGAAATCGACACCGAACACAAGGCCGTGGTCGCCGAGTTCACGAAGTCGGCCCGCTTGCCCGGCTTCCGGCCGGGTAAGGCTCCTGCCGCCATGGTGCAGAAGCGTTACGCGAAAGAGATCGCAGAAGATTTTAAACAAAAGGTTGTTACGAAAGCATACCGCAGCGGTCTCGACGAGTCGAAGCTCGACGTCATCACCGTGACCAAGCTCGACGAGGGCACCATCGCTCCCGGCACCGCCGCCACGATCACCGTGACGTTGGACATCCGCCCGGCATTTGAACTGCCGGCCTACGAAGGGCTGCCGACCACGATCGAGTCGACCGAAGCCACCGACAAAGAAGTCGACGACGCGCTTGAGCGTATGCGCGCCGAACGGGCTGATTTCTCGGCCGTTGAGCGCGCGTCCCAAAAGGGCGACTACGTGAAACTCGCCTACGAGGGCACGGTGGACGGCCAGTCGATTGCCGAACTCGTGCCCGACAAGCAGATCTACGCCAAGGTCCCGCAGACGTGGGAAGAGGTTGAAGGCGAGCACGAAGGTGTGATCCCCGGCCTCGGCAAGGACCTCGGCGGCCTGAAGACCGGCGACAAGAAGGACGTGACGGTCACGTTCCCGGCGGAGTTCACGCCGGCTCCGGCTTTGGCGGGCAAGACCGCCGTCTATGCGGTCGAGGTGCAGGAAGTGCGTGAGCGCGTGCTGCCGGCTCTTGATGAGGCATTTTTCAAGCAGCACCAGGCCGATGATCTCGAAGGCCTGCGCACGAACCTGCGCAACCAGATCAAAGGCCAGAAGGAGATGCGCAATCGTTCCGAGCAGCGCCGCCAAGTGACGGAAGCATTGTTGGCCAAGGTTGAATTTCCGGTGCCGGAATCGATGGTGGAGAGCGAAACGCAAGGTGTGCTGCGCCAGTTCATTGACGAAAACATGCGCCGAGGCGTGCCCGCCGAGCAGTTCGAGAAGGATAAGGAGCAGCTCTACGCCAACGCCCGCGAGGCCGCCGTTACCCGCGTGAAGTCGCAACTCGTGCTCGCGAAGGTGGCGGAGAAGGAAAAAATCTCGGTTACCGAGCAGGACATCAACGCCTTTATCTACCAGGAGGCGATGCGCTCGCGCCAAGCGCCGGACAAGCTGGTGAAGGAGTTGTCGCAGAACCGCGACCGTCTGCGCGGCGTGCAGCAGTCGATCATTTTCGACAAGGCCCTTGATTTGCTCGTAACCAAGGCTACCGTCACGGAGTCTCCCGCGCAGGCCTGACGGTCGGTGTAGGGCGGCCTAACCCGCGATCCATTGTGAGCAACTATTACATTCCCTACGTCATCGAAAACACCGGCCGCGGCGAGCGGTCGATGGACATCTACAGCCGTCTCCTGAAGGACCGGATCATCTTCATCGGCACTCCGATCGACGATGGCGTGGCCAATAGCGTGATCGCTCAGCTGCTGTTCTTGCAGATGGAAGATCCGAAGAAGGACATCCACATCTACATCAACTCCCCGGGCGGCGTCGTCACGGGTGGCATGGCGATCTACGACACGATCAACTTCCTCCAATGCGATGTGGTCACTTACTGCATCGGGATGGCGGCCTCGATGTCGACCGTGTTGCTGGCGGCCGGCACCAAGGGCAAGCGCTTCGCGCTGCCGAACAGCCGGGTGATGATTCACCAACCTTCGGGTGGGGCGGGTGGTCAGACTGCGGATATCGCCATCGCGGCCAAGGAGATCCTCCGTTGGCGTGCGACGCTCAACGAGGTGATCAGCCGCCACACGGGCAAGCCGATCGAGCAGATCGCGAAGGATTCGGATCGCGACTACTACCTTAGCGCTCACGAGGCCAAGGACTACGGGATTGTTGATCACGTCGTCGAATCGACCCGGGAGGCCAAGGATCTGGCGCAACCGTCGGCCGCGTAAGCGATTCGACGGCATAGTAACCGCCCACCTTTCGCCGGGGACGTTTTCGTCCCCGGTTTTTTTGCGCTTTCGCCTGACGCTTGCGGCACGCTTTGCCTCGACAGGAGGAGGGGCGGAACTACCATTCCCGGAATGGCCAAATCCTCACGCATGACCCTTTGCTCGTTCTGTGGAAAGTCGCAGACCGAGGTTAAAAAGATCATTGCGGGCCCAGGTGTATATATCTGCGATTCATGTGTTAACGTCTGTAAAACGATTATTGATCGCGAAGCAAAGCAGACCCCGACGGAGGCTAAACCGGCCTTTCAGTTGATGAAACCGTCGGACATCAAACGCTCGCTCGACGAACATGTGATCGGTCAAGACCACGCCAAAAAGGTCCTCTCGGTGGCGGTTTACAACCACTACAAACGCTTGATGTTTGATGCCGGACAGTCGCCGAAGGAGCCTTTGGCTTTGGCGCCCGAGTTCGACGGGGTGGAAGTTGAAAAGAGCAATATATTGCTCACGGGGCCGACGGGTTCGGGGAAAACGCTGTTGGCGCGTTCGCTGGCGCGTTTGCTGGACGTGCCGTTCGCGATCGCCGATGCCACTACGCTGACGGAAGCCGGTTACGTCGGTGAAGACGTGGAAAACGTGGTTTTGCGGTTGCTGCAGTCCGCCAATTTCGACGTCAAGAAGGCCGAGTGCGGGATCATTTACGTCGACGAGATCGACAAGATCCGGCGCACCACGGAGAACGTTTCCATCACACGCGACGTGTCCGGTGAAGGCGTGCAGCAGGCGCTCCTGAAGATTCTGGAGGGCACGGTGTGTAACGTCCCGCCTCAAGGAGGTCGGAAGCACCCCAATCAGGAATACATCCAAGTTAACACGGCTAATATCCTGTTCATATGTGGCGGTGCGTTTGTGGGCCTCGACGACATCATTCGTAAGCGGAAGGGCAGCCAGTCGCTGGGCTTCCGGGCGACCAACGAAGAGCGACGTCAGCTTTCGGCCGAAGAAATCATGCACGAACTCGCGCCGGAGGATTTGGTGCGTTTCGGGATGATTCCCGAGTTCATCGGCCGCCTTCCGGTGGTTTCGGTGTTGGATCAACTGCAGATCGCCGATCTGGAGAAGATTCTTCTGCGCACGAAGAACGCGACGGTGAAGCAATATTCCAAGCTGTTTGCGATGGACGGAGCGCGGTTGCGCTTCACGTCCGATGCCATCAAGGCCATCGCCCAGAAGGCCATCGATTTAAAGACCGGCGCGCGGGCGCTGCGCTCCATCATGGAAGGGCTGATGCTCGAGGTGATGTATGAATTGCCTCAGCGAGACGATGTCGTGGAGGTCGTGATCGACGCCGCCGTTGTCGCTGGCCGTCGCCGGCCGACCATGCGCAAAGCCAGCAAGCGCGATCAGAAGAACGCGGCCTGAACTCGGGGCGGTAGGGGGAGCTGCGTCAGCGACGAGGGCGGGGGAGGAGGCTTACCTCTTGGCCGCTAACTCGGCTTCGAGCCTTTTGATCGCCCATGCGCGATCATTCGATTCGTAGGCTTTGTCGAGCAGCGCCAACACCAAACGGCTGGACGGCGTTTTGACTAACGAGGCGGCTTGTAGTTCTCGGTCCGATACGGCCAATGGACGACGGCTCGCCGTGAAATACATGTCATAGCCATAGAGCGGCGCGTGGAAATCGAGCTGAGGGAAACCCAGGGCGGAGAACAGACGCCCGGCACTGCGGCGGCTATAAAGGTAGAGGTGCTCGTCGTTATTCCCGTCCATGTGACGCAGGAACAGGTCATCGGCTGCCACGAGATCGCGGTAGCTCAGATGTTCGATGTATTCCGGGGTTTGGATCAGGAAAAACCCCCCTTCGCTGAGCAGCTCCGCGCATACCTTCAGCGTTCCTGCTGGATCGGCCAAGTGCTCGATGACGTCATTCAATACGATCACGTCGAAAGATCCGGGTCCAAATGCCTGTGCTTCGATCGGCCCGGCGTAGACATCAATGCCAAACGTTTCCCGGGCAAAGTTGACCACCCATGGGCTCATTTCCGTCCCGACCGCCTTGAAGCCGGCCCAGCCCAAGAGTGCGACGAAGCCGCCATTGCCGCAGCCCACTTCGAGGACACGTCCGGGGGGGGGGCGATATCGGAGCAATGTTTCCAGCCAGTAGGTGCAGCGCTCGGGCAAATCAAGACGTGCGCGGGCGACGATATCGGGCAGCCCGTGGTGCTTCGTTTGGCGTTCGTTCCAGTAGGTCTTACTATAGAGTTCCTGGCTCGCGTCATCCGCCGCTTGCGCGGTTTGGGGGATGACCGATGCGCGACTGACCAAAGTGCCGCAGGCTCGGCAGACGGAGTAGTCGTCTGAGTAGGCCCCGAGGTCGGGATGCCCGCACCAACAGTGACGTTCAGATGGCGAATCGCTCATGCGTAAGAGATGTCCATGGGCAATTGCGCGATCCCATAAAAGGGCATGGCGCCAGGGGCATTGTGGCTGAGGGTAAGGGGGCCCAGTCCGCCAACCCGATCAAAGAAGTTGCCGATGTTGGGGTCGTTGGCATCCAACTCTGCGGCGTCAAGAGAAAGTGAATACACGCTGGGGTGCAGATTTAGCGTCAGCCGGAAGTCCAGCATGATTTCTTCACCTGCTTTGAGCGCGGGGAGATCGAAACGAAGCTGGGGGGTTCCGGCGGCGAAAACCAAATTTCCGTAGCGGTCGTGGACCTGCAACCCGACCGAAGGAAGCGCGATGTCTTGGTTGGCCCGCAGCAGGACGCGAATGGTGGAGCGATGCAGGGTCTCATAATCCCAGGTCGCGGAGCCCTGACCATCGATGGCGGCGGCGGCAATGAATTCGAGGCCTCGGTCGCCGTGCCGGGTTTTGGCCGAGGAAAGCACGTCTGCCGCCACGAGCGCCTCTCGCACTTGCGCATCGATTTCAGGGTGTCGTCGTTCCGCGTTGGGCAGGGGAGCCTCGGCCAGTTCGTTGCGGCTGGGTTGGTGAAGGTTGAAGTAGCGGCTCACGCAATCCTCGGGAGCGCCATCGTAGACCATCTTGCCGTCGTGGAGCAGCAGGCCGCGATCACAGAGGTTTTGCACGGCAGCGGTGTCGTGGGAAACGAAGATGAGCGTCGCGCCCCGGTGCACAATTTCGCGAATGCGTTGAAAGCAGCGTTGGGTGAAGAAAACGTCGCCGACACTGAGGGCCTCGTCGATGATCAGGACATCCGGCTGGACGCATACGGCGACGGCGAAGGCCAGGCGCATCATCATGCCCGATGAATACGTTTTGACGGGTTCCTCGATAAACGCGCCGATGTCGGCGAAGGCGGCGATCTCGTCGAATTTTTCTTCCATCTCTCGACGGGAGAAACCGAGGATCGCGCCGTTCAGAAACACGTTTTCCCGGCCCGTGAAGTCGGGGTTGAAGCCGGAACCGAGTTCGAGCAACGCGGCGACCCGACCGTTGACGGTCACCCCGCCGGTCGAGGGGGTGAGGGTGCCGGCGATGAGCTGCAGCAGAGTGCTTTTGCCGGAGCCGTTGCGACCGATGATGCCGGTGGCCTCGCCCCGGCGAATGGTGAACGAGAGCGGCTGCAAGGCCTTGAAATCACGGTAACCGCTGTGCGCCCGGACGTCGAGCCGGCGGCGGTAGGAGGTGCCGCGAGGCACACACCGGGCGGCCGTTTGCCATAAGGGGGCCGTCAGGCGGGCCGCGGGATGCGTCCAGATGCGGTAGGTTTTCGACAGCGAGTCGGCGGTGATAATGGGTTCGCCCGGCATGGGGAGGAAGGAGACTCGGCGGTAAGGTTAGATGACGTCGGCAAAGGCGGGCTGCATCTTGCGAAACAGGAACCAGCCGACGGTGATGGCGATGAGACCGAACGCCCACGTATAGCCCAACGCGAGCAAGTCGATCGGCTTGTTCCAGAGCAGCGTGTCGCGGGCCTGGGCGACCGTGTGCAGAAAAGGGTTCCACTTAATCACGGCCCAGATCGCGGGCGGGACGGTCTCGGCGTTGGCGCGAAAGAAGACCGCGCTGGCATACAGGGAGACGATCGCGAGGAAATTGGTCAGTTGCATGATATCGCGAAAAAACACGCCCAAGGCACTCAATCCCCACGCGAGTCCGATCGTCAGCAGCATGTGCGGAATGAGAATCAACGGGAGCCACATCAATCCGTAGAGGGTGAACGTGTGACCGATGAGCAGGCCACCCAAGATGAGCAATCCGAGGCTGATAAAGAAGTGGAACCAGTAGGCCCCGACATTGGAGAGCGGAAGGATGTGGAGCGGGAAGACCACCTTTTTCACGAAGTTGGGCTGGCCGACAATAAACGTCGGCGCGGCCGCCAAGGTCTCGGAGAGGACATGGAACAGGATGAGCCCGAGGAACACTGCCATCGCGTAGTCGAGCGGCGTTTCCTTGACATCGGTGTGGAAAGACCCGCCGAAGATGACGCCGAACACGGTGACGTAGAGCCCGAGCATCAGCAGCGGGTTGAGCACGGACCAAATGATGCCCAGGTAGCTGCCACGGTGACGTTGCTCGACCGCACGCACCGTAAACTGCCAGAGCAGGTCCAAGTGACGGGAAAACGGGATCGAAGACGGAGTCGCGGAGGCACGATCAGGCGGCATGAAGAGTGTTGCTAGGTGTCGCGGGGCGAGGCGTCAAAGAAAGCTTTGCAGATGCGGAAATCGGCTGATCAGAGATCGATTTGTGACGGCATGCCTTCAGGCGGGAGTTTCTATGACAAACGGGTCACGCGCTTTCACGCGGGGAACTGTTTTGCGCGGTCATTATTTTGAACAAGGATCGATACCCCGCCTGCTCCCAGCCCATTCGATGCGAGCCTCTAGAGACTGAACCGGAATGGCACGAAATGGGGTTGCAAAGGGGGGGGATTTCCCGCGGTGTGCCGATTTCGTCGAAACATCGCTAGCTCATCCATGATTTCGCTCCGTATCCGTTGCCTCTTTGCCTCTGCAGGACTCCTGTTGGGGGGTTTTGCGGTGTCCGCTGATCAGCCCGATTCGGGGCTGCCAATTTCGCTCCCGGAAGACCTTCTCCCTGGACTCCGAATCTTGCTTGATTCCGCACTCCAAGAGTCTCCCAGGATCTTGATGGGCCGCTTAGAGATCGAGCGCTCTAGGGCGAACTACATTACTAGTCGGGCAGCGATGTTGCCCAGTCTTCGAGCGGACGGGAGTTACTCGAACAAGACATCTAGGGTTAAGGACTCTGATGCTCCGGCCAGTGAGAGCAATGGTATCTATTACAGTGCCGGGGCTGGGCAGCCGATTTTTCACTGGGGGGCGATCAAACGTCAGACTGATATCGCAAAGCTTGAGATTCTATTCCAAGAGCTGAATTTAGCGGAAGCTTATCAGCAATTAGCTGTTTTGATTCGTCGTCAGTATCTTGGGCTTATCTACCAACAGATGGCCGTGCGGAATTTACGTTATGCTTCGGAAATGGCCGATGATTATCTTAAACTCCAAGAATCGAAATTGGAGGCAGGGACATTGCCCGCGGGCTCTATCATTACTCCGCGGATTAGCGCGATGGAGGCCAGATTGAGTGTGGAACAAGGCGTTGAGGCACAACGCTACGCCGCAGAAACCTTAGCTCGACTGTGCGGTGTAAAGCGGATCGTCGTCGAAGAATTGCCTGAAACGATTCCTGCGCAAAAATTCTCCGACGAGGTTCGAGGCGAGTATATGGCGGAATTGGCGGCCGAAACCGAATTGAGCAATACCCCCCAAGCATTGTTTACACAATTACGTCTCGATCAGGACGATCTGCGCTATAAGATCGCCCGGACGAATTTGTTGCCGAAAATTGGAATTTCGGCGAACTATGGTTTGGATAACACCACATCTGTAAATGGTGACAGCGTGGTGCAACAAGCGACCACGAGTTTTAGCTACGGGGTTTCGGTTTCATGGGCTATTTTCGACGGCCTTTCGACGCGTGGCCAAAAGCTCTCGATCTTGGCATCTAAGCGAGTTAATGAGCGCACTCTAAAAACCTATTTGGAGGACACCGCAGCTGCTTTGACCAATTTAGAGCGTCAAATTGAATTCGCTGGTCAGGCCACGAATCTCGCCCAGATGCGTTATGATTTAGCCGATGATGCAGTGCGTTTGACGCGCGATAACTTTAAGGCTGGCGTGGCTTCGCGCAACGCCGTGAGTGGCGTCACCAACAATGCCTACGTGGCGGAACTTGCCTTGGCGAACGCGCGTCAGAACGAGCTCATGCTCTGGACCCAATATATCTCGACCGCTGGACTTGACCCGGTGTTGGAGCAGTTTCCCGTGATCAAAGAACGTATCTCTCATGGCCGCTAAGTCCTCTTTCGCCGCAAAAGCGGTCCTCTTTCTCGTCGTTGTGGCAGCTCTGATTTTCGGGCTTAGTCGCTGGACGCGCCCGGTTGCGCTGGTGGCCGAGGTCACGCGGGGCCGCGCGGTTGATGCGGTTCCGGGCAGCGTGGTCGTCGAGGCGGAGTTCACGATGGAGATCAAAAGCGAGATCGGCGGCCGTCTCATTCGCAGCACGCTCGATCCGGGCAAACGCTTCCCCGACGGCTCGCTTTTGGTGCAGATCGACACCGGTGATATCGACCTCGAGATCGAAAAGATCGAAAGCGATTACCAAGCCGCAAAACGGCGAGTGGAAATCGGCACATCAACGACCCTTGAGTTAGCCACCGCCAAGGAAAACTTGGCCAATATCCAGCGGCTCGGCAGTTTGGGGCAGATCTCTGACAACGAGGTCTTGCAGGCGAAGCGCGCTGTGCAACAAATTGAGCAACGTGTTTCGCTTGAGGGGGTTGCTGATCAGAATCTCCTCGAAGGATTTGAGAATACCTTGAAGGTCAAAAAGCGGCAGCGAGAGAAGATGACGATCATCGCGCCGTTTGACGGGGTGGTCTCAGAAGTCATCGCTCGTCCTGGTGATTTGATCGGAGGGAACTCGCCGATCGCCCGTCTTATTTCCACGAGCCGCACGGTCGAAGCGCGCATCTCGGAAGAAAATTTTTCCGGGATTGAATTGGGCCAAAAGGCCTCGGTTCGATTCTTGGGCTATGGTGACCAAACCTATGACGCCTCCGTCATTAAAATTCTCCCTACCGCCGATGCTCAGACCCAGCGTTACGTGGTGTATCTCGATGTCGACATTGACCCGGTCATGCTTGTGCCGGGCATCACCGGCGAAGTAAGCATCGTGGTCGGTGAGCGAGAAAACGCTTTGATCATTCCGCGTCGCGGCCTTGTTGGATCTACCGTTTTTGCGGTTAAGGACGGGGTGGTTCAACGTCGGCAGGTGAAGGTGGGTTTCACGGGCCTTACGCAGGTGGAGATCTTATCCGGGCTGGAGGAAGGTGATGTGGTGATCGTCGACCGAATTGATGCCTACCGCGACGGTGATCGGGTTGGCACGACCTTGGCCTCTCAGCAGCAACTCTAGTCGGTGCGTTCCTGATCGGTTCCGACTCTTTTATCTCCGCATGTCTCCGAATCTTCGAATCGCCCTGCGCTTTCTGACCGCCAAGCGCCGGGCGATGGTGATGAGCCTATCCTGCATCGTCCTCGGGGTCGGGCTGTTCATCGTCACTCAGGCGACGACGAGCGGCTTTGAGCAGTTCTTCATCAAGACTATTCTCGGGACGAATGGGGCCATCCGGATTGAAGATAAGATTCAGGATACGTTGCGCAGCATGGAAGCTGCGGGGGGAGGCAGCGGATCATCCTTTACCATCTCGATTCGCGAAGCGCGGAAATACATCGAGGGTATTGAGGAACCCAAGCTGTTGATGGATGCGCTTCGGCGATTTCCGAACGTGTCGGGCGTCTCAGCCGTGCTCCATGGTCCGGTGGTGGTTCGCAGTTCGTTCAAAAACGAATCGGCGCGGATCTACGGCATCGATTTGGAGAATCAACTCCGCGTGTCGGATCTCGGCGAACAGATTATCCAAGGCAGTCTGGCAGACTATCGCCAATCTCCCGCAGGGGTCTTGATCGGCAAAGTCCTGGCGGACCGGCTGCAGGTGACGATCGGGGAATCGCTGGTGATCGAAGCCGGGGACCAACGCCGCCGCTATAGGATCAGCGCCATCTATGAAACCGGCGTGAGCGACATCGACAAGCTCCGCATCTACATGTCGATCGGCGAGGCGCGCTCGTTACTCAAGAAGGCGACGGGAGCGTCGTTTATTCAAGTGAACCTGTTCGACAAGGATCGTGCTCCGCAGGATGCGATGCGCATGCAGGAGGTGCTCCGTCACAGCGCGTCGAGTTGGCAGGAGCGAGAAAAAACGTGGCTGGAGGTATTCCGGGCCTTGCGCCTTTCGTCGGCGATCACGGTTTCCGTCTTCACGTTGATCGCGGGCCTGGCAATGTTCAACACCCTGGCAATGATCGTGATGGAAAAGACCAAGGAGATCGCGATTTTGCGTTCTATGGGTTATACCCGCCAAGATGTGACCCGTATATTCCTCTGGCAGGCCGTGATTGTGCTGGTGATCGGCACGGTGTTGGGCTGGTTGGTCGGGGCGGGCGTGACTTGGACGATTTCATCGGTGCCGATCCGCATCCGTGGTATTTTTGCCACGGATACATTTCAGGTGGCATGGTCGATCTGGCATTACGTGGCCGCGACCATTACGGCGGTGGTCATGGTGATGTTGGCGTCCTTGGTGCCGGCCCGTCGGGCGGCCCGCTTGGAGCCTGGAGATGTGATTCGAGGAACCGCCCAATGAGTGCTGTTGTGAGTAAACCTGCGCCGAAAAATGGCATCGCGCTGCGATGCAAAAATCTGCACCGCTATCTGGGGCAAGGCGAAGGCCGGGTCCATGTGCTGAAGGACGTTTCGTTTGAGGCCGAACGGGGCCAGGTTTATGCCATCGTTGGTCCGTCGGGCTGCGGGAAGTCCACCTTGCTCTATCAGCTGGGCCTGCTCGATCAACCTGACGGCGGTGAGATTTGGATCGGAGACGAGTTGATGTCCAACAGCAGCGACGAACTGCGCACGGCGGCTCGGAGCCGTCACATTGGCTTCGTGTTCCAATTCCACTTTCTGATGCTGGAGTTTACGGCGCTGGAAAATGTGGTGATGCCCATGCGCAAATTGGGCCGTTTGAGTGCCGAGGAGATGACTGCGCGGGCGCACAGCTTGCTCGAGGCCGTCGGCCTGGGCGCTAAAACGCATCGTCTCGGAACGCATCTCTCTGGTGGCGAGCAACAACGGGTCGCCATTGCCCGGGCTTTGGCCAACGAGCCCTCCATTCTCTTGGCGGACGAACCGACAGGGAATCTCGATTTGAAGAACTCGACCCTCGTTTTCGACCTCCTGACCAAGGTGGCGAAAGAGAACGGCCAGGCGATCATCCTCGTCACGCACAATCCCGACATTGCGCAGCGCTGTGACCACGTGCGTCCGATGCGGGACGGCGAATTCGTCGTTTAACCAAGCTCTTGGTCGGCGGGTTTTTTACATTAGCGATCAGGGGGCACTTGGGGGCGGTCGCTAATGATTGAATCATTACGCCGTAGGTTGGAATTTTTGGTTTACTTTGGAATGGGGGATTCGTTCTTTCGCGAGCGACCGTGACCAATAACCGACGACCTGTGACTCAGCCGTTAACGCGCAAATCTTTCCTTTCTCGCTTCGCTGCGGGAGCCGCCCTGCTTGGGGTGGGGACCAAACTCTTTGGCCGGTCCCCCGAGGTTGGCATTACCGCGTCCCGCACCGCGCCCGCTTTGCCGGTCGCGATTAAAGCCGAGCAGAGGGCGGTCGCGCGCCGTCCGGAATCCGTCTAAGGCGGATTCCTCGCCACGCGCTAAGTTTTTCGACCCATGTCCAAACTTTTTCCGAAATCGGCCAATCGGCTGCCCTTACAGATCATCGTTTATCTGTTTGTTCTGGGCGGCATCGTGACGGCGGCGACGACCTACTACGCCACCCCGAAATACGCCAATGTGGGCTATGCTCCGGTGCAGCCCGTGCCGTTTGACCACTCGTTGCATAACGGCCAGCTCGGCATCGATTGCCGCTACTGCCACAGTGCCGTCGAGGAGTCCGGCCACTCCAACGTCCCCACCGCGCAGACCTGCATGAATTGCCATAGTGCGGTGAAGACGACGAGTCCGCTGCTCGCCCCGGTCCGCGCCAGCTATGAATCCGGTGATCCGGTGCAGTGGGTCAATATCCACGAGCTGCCCGACTACGTTTATTTTAACCACTCTGTGCACGTGAATCGCGGCGTATCCTGCGTCGAGTGCCACGGCCAAATCAACGAGATGAAAGTGGTGCACCAGGACAAACCCCTCTCGATGGGTTTTTGCTTGGAGTGTCACCGTAATCCCGAGGAGCGACTGCGCCCCCTCGATCAGATCACGAACTTGGATTGGAAAGCTCCCGGCGGCGCGAAAGGCCAGTTGGAAATGGGCGAAAAGTTCGTGCACGACTGGAACGTAAATCCTCCGCAAAGCTGCTCCGGCTGCCACCGATGAAACGCCAATTTGAACATCCCGAACCGTCTGATCGTGAGCTGACCGGCCCACGCTACTGGCGGAGCCTAGACGAACTCGCCGCGACTCCCGGCTTCCAGGACCAACTCGCGAAAGAGTTTCCGGAAGGCGCGTCCTCGCTGGAAGGCGTTGATCGTCGCCACTTTTTTAAACTCATGGCGGCCTCGTTCGCCTTGGGCGGCCTGGGCTTGGGCGCTGGTTGCCGTCGCCCCGAGAAAAACATCCTCGCCTACGGTAAGTCCGTCGAGGGGGTGATCCCCGGCATGCCGACTTATTTCGCCACCGCGATGCCGATGCGTCGCGGCGCGATTCCGTTGCTCGCCGAAACCCATTCCGGTCGTCCGACCAAGTTGGAAGGCAACCCATCGTATGCGGCTCATGGTGGCGCGACCTCCTTGGTCGCCCAGGCCTCGGTGTTGGATCTTTACGACCCGGATCGCGCGACGGGCCACCGGATCGGCACCGCCAAGGCGACTATTGCCGAGGTGCAAGACAAGCTGGCATCGATTTCCAGCGACTATGCCGCCAAGAAGGGCGCTGGACTGGCGTTTCTCGCCGACGAGTCGGCCTCGCCGACCCGCGGCCGTTTGGTGAAGGCGTTGAAGGCGAAGTTCCCTCAGGCGATTTGGGCGGAATACGAAGCGATCACCGATGAGGCGCCGTTGGCCGCCGCGCAAGCGGCGTTCGGTCAGGACGTAAAGCCGGTCTACCATTTTGACAAGGCCAAGCGCGTTGTCTCGATTGACGCTGATTTCTTCCATGCCGAGTCCGGGGCGTTGGCGAACACCCGCGCCTTCGCGAAGGCGCGCCGCCTGAAGTCAAAGCACGATCCGATGAACCGCCTTTACGTGGCGGAGAGCACGTTCTCAATCACGGGATCGATGGCCGATCACCGTTTGCGCCTGGCGAGCAGCCACATGTTGGCGTTTGCCGCAGCGTTGGCCTCGAAGATCATGGGCGCCTCCGACCTCGACAAGTTGTCGCAAGGGCTGGAGTTCAAGGATCAGGACAAGTGGTTGGAAGCCTGTGCGGCTGACCTTCTGGCCCACAAGGGCGAGAGCATCGTGGTCGCCGGCGCCCACCAACCCGCTGAAGTGCATGCCATCGCTTATGCGATGAACGCATTCCTCGGCAACGTGGGCACAACCGTTGACCTCGTCGCGATTGAAGCGCCCGTCGCCCAGTCGCTGGCCCAGCTCAAATCGGCGGTCGCCGCCGGCTCGGTTTCCACGTTGGTTATCTTGGGCGGAAACCCGGCCTTCACGGCGCCGGCCGATATTGAGTTCGCCGCTTTGGTTGAGCATGTCGACGAAGTCGTGCGTTACGGCTACTACGCCGATGAGACCTCGGTCTTGGCCGACGTCCATATCGGCGCGACGCACTTCTTGGAATCGTGGGGCGATGCCCGGACTGCAGATGGCACCATTGTGCCGGTGCAGCCGATGATTCTGCCGCTTTTCGACGGGTTGACCGACATCGAGGTGCTCGCTCGCATCGCAGGCCTCACGACGGCGGATCCTTATTCGCTGGTTTACGAGACGATCACCAAGCTGGCGGGCGGCAACGAGGAAGAGAGCTTCCGACGCTTTCTCCACGACGGGGTGCTCGCGGGTTCCGCCTACGCCAAGGTCGACGCGGTTTTCGCGCCTCTCGGCGCGGCTAAATTGTTTGCCAAGGCGGCGGCTCCGGTCGCGCTTTCCGAACAGAACCTGGAAGTTCGCTTCACCTTCGACTACAAGGTCGACGATGGTCGCTTCGCCAACAACGGCTGGCTGCAAGAGTGCCCGGATCCGATTACCAAGATCTCTTGGGATAACGCCATTCTGGTGAGCCCGCGTCTCGGTCGTTCGCTCGGCATCGATAGCGAAGGGTCGGTGTTGCAGGTGGCTCGTAAGGAGATCAACCCGCTCTACAAGGGCAAGGAGCAGGCCTACATTGGCGAAGTCACCGTCAACGGAGTCACCGTTCGGGCGCCGCTCCACATCCAGCCCGGTCTTTCCAATTGGACCATCGTTTTGCCGCTGGGCTACGGCCGCAAGGTTTGTGGTCGTGTGGGGCAGGGCACGGGAGTCGATTTTTACCCCGCACGCGTTTCTGGCACGCCGGCCTTTGCGGTCGGGGCCAAAATCGTCGTCACCGAAGAACGTTACTTCATCGCCGGGACCCAAGAGCACTGGTCGATGGAAGGCCGCGCCTTGGTGCGTGAGGCCAACTACGACGAGTATCAAGAGACTCCCGGCTTCGTTGACGAGTTTGGCATGGAGGAGGAAACGCCTCCCAACTTGGGCTCCAGCCGGCACGAGCCCTTGCACGTGACCGCTGCGGAAACCCCGCGAGGCAATTCACTTTACGAGACTCCGGACTTCGAAGGCCTGCACCAATGGGGCATGTCGATCGATCTCAATACCTGCATCGGCTGCAACGCCTGCGTCGTGGCCTGTCAGGCGGAGAACAACATTCCGATCGTCGGCAAGGACCAAGTGCTGCGCGGTCGCGAGATGCACTGGATCCGGTTGGACCGCTACTATTCCGACGGTAAGATCGACGGCAACGCGTTCGGCGGCGAGGGCAACAAGGAGATCCCCGAGGATCCTCAGGCCAACCTCATGCCGGTCGGTTGCCAACATTGCGAATTGGCTCCGTGTGAAATGGTCTGCCCGGTCAATGCGACGGTGCACGACGAAGAAGGTCTGAACGTGATGGCTTACAACCGCTGCATCGGCACGCGGTATTGCGCCAACAACTGCCCTTACAAGGTCCGTCGTTTCAACTACTTCGACTTCAACAAGCGTTCCATCAACGAGCTCTACATGGGTCCGCTGGGAACGTCCGGCATGCCGGAGTTGGTCAAGATGGTGAAGAACCCGGAAGTCACGGTTCGCATGCGCGGCGTGATGGAGAAGTGCACCTACTGCGTGCAACGGATCGAGCACGCCAAGATCGCCCAAAAGGTGAAGGCTCGCGACTCCAACGACGTTTATGTGCCGGATGGCACGATCAAAACCGCCTGCCAACAGGTTTGCCCGGTTGATTCCATCGTTTTCGGTAACATCAAGGACCCGGAGAGCGCCGTTTCGAAGGCCAAGGCACAGGAGCAAGACTACTCGCTGTTGGGCTACTTGAACACCCGTCCGCGCACCACCTACCTCGGCAAAGTGCGCAACCCGAATCAGGCCATGCCCGATTACGTTAACTTGCCGCTCAGCCGGATCGAATATCAACGCAAGAATGGCCACGCGCCGCATGGCGAAGGCCACGGGGAATCTCACCACGAGGAACCTCATCATGAGGAGACGGCGGCCGAACACGCCCGTCTCTCGACCTCCGCCTCTTCCATGGGAGGAAACGCCTAATGTCACACGCTGATTCTGCCTCCGCCGCTCCGGCGATCCTCCAAGAAGTAAAACCGGCCGTTCTCACCCGCGCGACGCTGGTGGAGAACCACCGTAGCTTCACTTGGATTACCGATAAAATCTGTGGCATCATCGAAGGGAAGACCCCGACTTGGTGGTGGGCTTGTTTCCTGCTTTCCTGTTTCGTGGCGTCGTGGACAGTCGCTGGTATCACCTATCTGGTGGCGACCGGCGTCGGAGTCTGGGGCCACAACACTCCGGTGAACTGGGGCTGGCCGATCGTGAACTTCGTGTTCTGGATCGGTATCGGTCACGCCGGCACGCTCATTTCGGCGATCTTGTGTTTGTTACGCCAAAAGTGGCGCACCTCCATCAATCGCGCGGCGGAGGCCATGACGATCTTCGCGGTGGTTTGCGCCGGTATCTTCCCGGTCTTCCACGTGGGACGCGTCTGGTTCGCCTGGTTCCTCTTCCCGATTCCGAATTCCAATGTCATCTGGCAGAACTTCCGCTCTCCGTTGGAGTGGGACGTGTTCGCGGTTTCGACCTACGGCACGGTTTCGGTGCTTTTCTGGTATGTCGGTCTGATTCCTGACTTGGCGATCCTGCGCGATCGTTTCTTTAAGGCGGGCAAGAAGGTTCATTCCGCGATCTATGGTTTGTTCGCCATGGGCTGGCGCGGTTCCAACCGCCACTGGAGCAACTACGAGATGGCTTACCTCATTCTCGCAGGTATCGCCACGCCGCTCGTGCTCTCAGTGCATACGATCGTGTCGTTCGACTTTGCGGTCTCCTTGATCCCGGGCTGGCACACGACCATCTTCCCGCCTTACTTTGTGGCGGGCGCGATTTTCTCCGGCTTCGGCATGGTGTTGACGCTGATGTTGCCGCTGCGGGCGATCTTCCGCCTCGAGGATCTGATCACGCAGTATCACATCGACTGCATGTGTAAGATCACGTTGGCGACGGGCACCATCGTCGGTTACGCCTACGGCATGGAGTTCTTTATCGCCTGGTATGGCGGTAACCCGAACGAAGGCTTCGCTTTCGTGAACCGCGCCTTCGGTCCTTTCGCTTGGTCCTACTGGATCATGATCTCCTGTAACGTGATCACCCCGCAGTTCTTCTGGTTCAAGAAGGTGCGTGAAAACACTTCGTTTGTCTGGATCCTTTCGATCTTCGTTAACGTCGGCATGTGGTTCGAGCGCTTCGTGATCATCTGCACCTCGTTGACCCGCGACTTCCTGCCTTCGAGCTGGGGTTACTTCACCCCATCGATCGTGGATATCTTCACCTTCTTCGGCACCTTCGGGGTCTTCGGTGTGCTGTTCCTCCTGTTCATCCGCTTCCTTCCCATCATGCCGATGGCGGAGTTGAAGGCGGTCACCCCCGAAGGCGACCCGCATTCGGGCCACGATCACCACTGAGTTGTCCGGCTCAATTACAAACAACATGGCTGCTTCTTCATACGGACTGATCGCCACTTTCGATACCGCGGCGGATATCTATCACGCCGCGCAGAAAGTGCGTGATGCCGGCTATAAATCTTGGGACTGCATCACCCCTTGCCCCGTGCACGGTTTGGATGGTGCGATGGGCGTGAAACGCTCCGCGGTCCCGCGCTTTTCCTTGGTGGGAGGCATATGCGGTTTCACGACCGGGATGTCGCTGATCTTTTTCACCGGCGCGGTCGATTACCGGCTGATCGTGGGCGGAAAGCCCTTCTTCAGCCCGATGTTCGCCTTCCCGGTTTCCTACGAACTCACGATTTTGTTCACCGCGTTCTTCACGATTGGTGGCATGTTTTTCCTTAACCGTTTGCCCATGCATTATCCCCCGGTTCTTAAGACCGAAAAGATCGTGCGCGGATTGGACGACAAGTTCCTGATCTATATCGAAACCCGCGATCCCAAGTTCGACGCCGTCGCCACGAAGGCGTTGCTTGAGTCGGCCGGCGGCAAAGACATCGAGGAACTGGAAGCCTGAGCCATGCGATACGTTTATCTCGTCACTTTCTTTGTTGTGGTGCTCGTTGTGGGGGCCTTGGGCTTCCGCGGTTCGTTGAGCACCCGTCCTCCGTTGGAAATCTTCCCGGACATGGACCACCAGGCCAAATACAAGCCTCAGGCGGAGTCCGCGTTCTTCGCCGATGGTCGCACAGAGCGCCCGATTCCGGCCGGCGTGGTCGCTCGCGGCCAGCTACGCGCGGATCGTCATCTGAACGAGGGTAAGACCTCTTCAGGTGAGTGGGCGCCCGGGTTTCCGGCGGCCGTCACGGTCGACAACGCCTTTATGGCCCGGGGGCAGCAGCGTTTTAACATCTACTGTGCGCCTTGTCACGGTGCTCTGGGTAACGGTCGCGGCATCGTGAGCAGCTACGGCTGGGGCGGTCCGGTCAGTTTCCATTCCGATCTTTATCGCGACATGCCGGACGGTGAAATTTTTAACACGATCACCCACGGTAAGAACACGATGTTCTCCTACGCGGATAAGCTCGAACCCACCGATCGTTGGGCAGTTATCGCCTATGTTCGCGCTCTGCAACGCGCACAACATGGCACGGTCGCCGACGTTCCGGCGGCGCACAAAGGGGAGCTTGAAATCAAATGAGTATTCACGCGGCAACAGTTCCGTCCGGTTTGACGACTTCTTCAGTGAAAGCCTCAGCAGTTGACCATTCTTCCGTCGCTTCAGCGGCCGGCAAAGCATTGATGATTGGCCTCGGCGGCATCGCCCTGACTATTCTCGGCGTGTTGGTCTCGGGCGTTGCGAAAGTGGCGTTTTCTTGGCTGGTCGCTGTCACGTTTTGGACCGGTCTCGCCATCGGCATGCTGATGCTGGTGATGATTCACCACGTCTTCGACGCCTCGTGGTCGGTGGTGATCCGCCGCCAGTTCGAGCACGGTCTGAGCAGCTTTAAATGGCTCCTCATCCTCTTTATTCCGCTGCTGGTTGGGTGCTTCGTCGATCCGTCCATGGTATGGAAATGGATGGATCCGTCCTATGATTTGGCCACCGTGGGCGGCCACGGGATGGTAGGCTCAGACGCGCTCTTGTTGAAGAAACAGGGCCTGCTGAATCGCAACGCCTTCATCGCCTTCACGATCGGTTCCTTCCTGCTGTGGATGTGGCTTTCCTCGCGTTTGCGTAAGGCGTCCTTCAGTCAAGATGCCGACGGTGATCCCAAGTGGACGTCGATGAACCGCAAGACCGCGGCCTTCGGTATTCCAATCGGCGCGATCACGTTGACGCTCTGCATCATCTACTGGTCGATGTCCATCGACTACCACTGGTTCTCGACGATGTATGGTGTTTGGTTCTTTGCGGGCTGTATCCGCACGGCACTTTCCGCCGGAGTCATCATCATGGTTTGGCTGTGGCAGCGCGGCGATTACAAGGGCATCCTAAATAACAACCATTGGTATAGCATCGGCATGCTGATGTTCGCCTTCACGGTGTTCTGGGCCTACGTGACGTTCTCCCAATATTTCCTGATCTGGAACGCCAACGTGCCTGAGGAAACCTTCTGGTATAACCTGCGTGAGATCAACAACACGACAGGCGAGCCCAACCAGTGGAAGTGGGTCGGCATGACGCTGCTCTTCGGTCACTTTTTCCTGCCGTTCCTGCTCCTCTTGTCCTACAAGCGAAAGCTGAACAAGAAGCAGATGCCGCTGATCGCGATCTGGATCGCGGCCATCGTCCTGCTGGATCTGATTTACAATATTTTCCCGTCCAAAAAGGTGACGACCGAGATGGTCGCATCAGGCCATAACTTCGGTCTTGGCGTCGGTGACCCGCTGCCTTTCCTCGCGCTTCATCAACTGTGGACAGTGACCGCGGTGATCGGGGTAGGTGGTATCTTCGTTTGGTCCTATCTTAAGAGTTTCCCGACCGCCAAACTCATCCCGATCCGCGATCCGCGTATTGGTGAATCCCTTACGTATCATGAGTGACGCCTCTGTTTCGAAGAATATCTGGCCCACGGCTCTCGCAGTCGTTGGTGTATTCGTCATCTTCTTGTTGATCTTGTTGATCGCTCACCGCCCGGCGGTGCCGCTCGATCAAATCTCCAGTGCTCCGCCGGAGGAGCAATGGAAGTTCTCGGCCGATGGTCGCAAGGCTCACCTCGCCGAAATGCGTGGTCAGGAACAAACCCAGGCGAAAACCTACAAGTGGCTCGATAAAGACGCCGGTCTCGTGCAGCTCCCGGTTGAGAGAGCGATGGAACTCACCGTCGCCGATCTCAGCGCCAACAAATAACCACCCGGATGGACTGGTTCTTTTACGCAGTCGCCCTTCCGGTCGCGGCGCTCTTCCTTGCTTCGGCGGTCTACGCCCTCTATTGGGCGTCGAAAAACGGCCAATTGAGCGAGTTTGAGCGAGGTTCCGAATCCATTTTCGACGACGCTGAGCCGATTGGCCAGCCGACCGATTCATTTCCCACCAAGTCAGCGCGGTTGGCCAAGGCCCGCCGCCAGTCCTGAGTCCTTTTCATGGCCAACGCTTCCAGTCTAGCCGCCTCGCTTGCTCCCGGCACTTTACCCGACGAGGTAAAGCGCGCGGAGTTGAGCGAGATCGACGCCTCTACCAAGGCGCCGGCACTTTTCTTTTTGATTTCAGCCGTGCTCTGGCTGTTGGTCGGCACGGCCTTCGCGCTCATCGCGTCGTTCAAGATGCATTCGCCGAATTTTCTTGGCGACAGTGAATGGCTCACATTTGGCCGCGTGCGCACCGCTCATTTGAATGCCGTGATTTACGGCTGGTCGGTGAACGCGTCCTTCGCCGTAGCGTTTTGGCTGATGGCGCGTTTGTCGCGTTCGGTCCTGCGCCACCCGATGATCCTGTTCATCGCGGGAGCCGCGTGGAATATCGGTGTCACCATCGGACTGATTGGGATCTTGGCGGGTGATTCCACCTCGATCGAATGGCTCGAGTTCCCGGCTTATGCGACGCCGTTGCTTTTCGTCGCCTATGCTTTGGTGGGCGCTTGGGCGGTGATCACGTTCCGTTTCGGCAAATCGAAACACATTTACGTTTCCCAGTGGTATATCCTCGCGGCGCTTTTTTGGTTCCCGTGGCTCTACTCGATCGCGCAGATCATGCTCATTTTCGAGCCGGCGCGCGGCACGGTGCAGGCGCTGGTAAATTGGTGGTTCGCGCACAACGTGCTCGGCCTTTGGTTCACGCCGATCGCGTTGGGTGCCGTTTACTACTTTTTGCCCAAGGTCTTGGGTCGTCCGATCCACAGCTACTATCTCTCGGTCTTGGGCTTCTGGTCGCTCGCATTTTTCTACAACTGGGCCGGCGTGCATCACTTGATCGGTGGCCCCGTGCCCGCTTGGGTGCAGACGGCAGGCATCGCCGCCAGTTTTATGATGGTGGTGCCGGTCGTCGTCGTGGCGATCAACCATCACATGACGATGGTGGGCCGGTTCAATGCGTTACGTTACAGCCCGACGCTTCGCTTCATCGTGTTTGGCGCTGTTTCCTATACGCTCGCTTCGCTCCAGGGCTCGTCGATGGCGATTCGGAGTTGGGCTGAAGTCACGCACTTCACCCACTACACGGTGGCTCACGCACACTTGGGTATGTATGCCTTCTTCACCATGGTGATGTTTGGCAGCATCTACTACATCATGCCGCGTCTGATGCTCAAGGAGTGGCCTTCGGCGACCCTCATCAGCGCTCACTTTTGGACGACCGCCATCGGCGTGATCGTCTATGTCTTGGCTCTTTCTATCGCCGGCGTCCGCCAAGGTTTGGAAATGAACGACGCCGAGCACTACCCGATCTTCCTGCAGATCGTGGAAATGACCAAGAACTACCTCTTCACGCGTAGCTTGGCCGGAGTTTTGATGACCATCGGGCATATCGCATTTGCGGTTAACTTTACTTGGATGCTGCTGAAGGCGCGTCCGGCTCAATCCACCGTGCCGACCATGTTCCGCACGCCCCCGGCGATGGAGGTTACACGATGAACCGCGCCCCGTTGATTTTCTTGGGCGTCTTTTTTGCCCTGGCGTTTTCTTGGACGGGCATCGTGCTCACCAACCAGATCACTTACGGCAATCTGACGCCTTATTACGCGGCGGATGAAGGCAAGCTGTTCCCCGAAGCGGCGCCCGGCGTCGCGGCTCGTGGAAAACTCGTTTACGAGGACTTGGGCTGCATCTATTGCCATACCCAACAGGTGCGTCGGCCCGGTTACGGTGGCGACGAGGCGCGGGGATGGGGTGACCGTCAAAGCGTGGCCCGTGACTACGTGCTCGAAAAGAAGGTGCTCCTTGGCACGATGCGGACCGGCCCAGATTTGCGAAACATTGGCGCCCGCCAAACCGACCCGACGTGGCACTTGCTCCACCTTTACGATCCGCAGATCACCTCGGCGGGATCGATCATGCCTCCTTACCGCTTCCTGTTTGAGAAGCGTAAAATCGTGGGCCAGCCCAGCCCCGACGCGATCACTTTGCCGGACACCTACAAAGAGGCTGAACCGTTGCCCGAGGGCTACGAGCTGGTGGCCACCGACCGTGCAAAGTCGTTGGTCGCGTATTTGGTCAGTTTGAAGGACACCTACGCGTATCCGGAAACCAAGAACGTTTACACCCCGCCTGAACCCGAAAAGAAGGAAGGCGAGGCCCCGGCTGAAGGCGAAGGCGAGAAAGCCGAAAAGGAAGGGACCCACTAAGATGAGCGAGGACCCAAAGAATATTAACCCGCAGATCGAGCATGCGGCCGCCTCGGATGAGAGCATCCAGCGCGTGCATTCCGCGCTCCTGCGCGAGAAGCCGGAACCGAAGGAGGGCTATACGCCGATGCCTCTCTTCCTGCTCGGTTTCGTCTCTGCCATGATCTTCGTGGTGAGCATCTACTTTATCCACTACCGGTCGGGATTCGACCCGATGGTGTATGACGAGCGCTTCGATCCTGAAACAATGGGCAGTGGCGCCAATCAAGTGGCCGAAGTCGACCCGATGGTTGCGGGCAAGCGTGCTTTCACGCAGGTCTGCGCGACGTGTCATCAGCCGACCGGCATGGGCGTCCCTGGCGCCTTCCCTCCCTTGGTCGGATCCGAGTGGGTCGTGGGCGACGAGGCGACCGTTATCCGAATTTTGCTGAACGGTCTGCAAGGCCCCATCGAAGTTGAAGGCAATACGTTCAATGGCGTGATGCCGGCCTTCGGTCCCGGAGGTGGTTACAACTGGAAGGATGACCGCATCGCCCACGTCTTGACCTACATCCGCGCTGAATGGGGCAACACCGGCGAGCCGGTAACCCCTGAGCGGGTTAAGGAGATTCGCGAGTCGCTTTCGAGCACCGCGCCTTGGACGGTCGACAAGCTGAAGGCGGCGGCTAGCCAGTAGGCCACGAGATGGGGCGACCCTCCGAGTGAGCGTCGACCGCGTGTCCCCTGCATCTCCGGAAACGGAGGTGCGCTTACCTAGCTATAAGCCCAGCAACGCCCTTTGCTGCTCGGGGCAGGGGCAAGGGGGGCGGTTCTTTCGCGCGTGGTTTGTGAGGAACTCGGAGTCGCTTCGGACGACTCGAAAAAGAGCATACGTGCTACTGTCGGAACTCAAGCCGGGCACAAAAAGGCCGGGCTCGATTGAGCCCGGCGCAGGATGTTGACGTAGATTCCCTCAACGAGGGACGGTCACTCAGTTACGAGCGGCGTCGGCGGCGGAGCCCGAACGGGATTCGATGAACTCGCGGATCACGGACATCCGTCCGCGCTCACGATTTTCGATCTCAATCTCTTCGACGGTCCGCTGGGTTTCGTGATGGGCGATGGCCTTCCGCATTTTGGAGAGCGCGATGTTCTGCAACTGCCGAATGCGCTCACGGGTGACTTTAAATTTCTGTCCCACTTCTTCGAGCGTGAGCTCGTCGTAGCCGTCGAGCCCGAAGCGATACTTGATGATCTCTGCCTCACGGGCGTCCAAGTCATCAATCATCGCGTGAAGGTCCGATTTTTGGGAGTTATCCTTCAACGTCTCCAAGGGATTCATTGCGCTTTCATCGCCGACGATGTCGCCGAAGGTCGCGGAATCTCCGTCTTCGCCGATCGGGGCGTCGAGTGACGTCGGACGCACACTGACGCTCTTTAGGTGAGCGATCTTGTTGGTCGGGATCTGCAGCTCGATGGCCAGTTCTTCATCGGTCGGTTCGCGGCCTAACTCTTCCGTAAGAGCCATGGCAGTGCGGCGCATCTTGGCGATTTTATCGACCAGATGAACGGGCAGACGGATGGTTTTCGATTGGTTGGCAAGCGCTCGCTTAATCGACTGCTTGATCCACCACGCGGCATACGTGGAGAGTTTACCGCCTTTTTCGGGGTCGAAGCGTTCCACGGCTTTGATGAGGCCGATGTTGCCTTCGCTGATGAGATCGAGGAGCGGCAAACCGAAATCCTTATAATCCATGGCAATCTTCACCACGAGGCGAAGATTGGCGGAGATCATGTGATCGCGGGCGGCCTTTTCGCCTTTCTTGATGCGTTTCGCCAGTTGCACCTCCTCTTGCGGAGTGAGTAACGGGGTTTTCCCTATTTCTTGCAGGTAAAGTTGCAGATTGCTGCGCTCACCCGGGGCAGGCTGGTGGGCTCGAGCGGCGGGTTCGTTCTTTTCGAGAAACGACGGGGGCGCGTCGGGGGCCAAAGGACGCACGGCGGCGGCGGCGATTCCAGAGGAATTCGCGTCGTCGGCGTGGTCGAACTTTCGGAGGGAAGTCGTTTTAACAGCCATGACGGGTTTGGACACTGTGGTTAGAGAGACAGACGGAAGAACTATTCCTTCTGGTTACGTTGGATCTGACCCCAATGAAAAGGTCGAGTTCCATACTATCTAAACGGTCAACTATTCGGTTGGGATGCGTCCAAACGCAAAAACGCTAATCGATTTCTTCTCTTCCGTCGGCCGCCAAGCACGCTTGATTAGCTGAGTGCTGGTATTCCCAAGTTACTTGTATCTAGGATTTTGTGCTTATTTTAATTTGTGGGGGTGCAGAGCCTGTGGGTCCGTAGCTCATTTAAGTTCAGGAACTTGCATTTACTTCGGAGTCGGGGGCTTTGGGGGCACCTCACGAGTCCAACTATCGAGGGGAGTAGAGGGAAGGCTTCGGGCGCTTGAGACTCCCCGATTCGAGCAAGACAACCGAGTTGAGGCTCACCCAGGAGCGGCCCATGCCATCGAGGAAACGGCGGCACGGCTGGACAGTCGCTCACCGCCGATGGGCCGACCCGGTTTTGATGCCGGTTTCCCAAGCCGGATCGTTTTAAAGCCGGGAAGCCAAGGCGACCGCTTTGAAAAGCGCGGACGCTTTGTTGATTGTCTCCTGAAATTCGGCGGCGGGTTGGCTATCGGCGACGATCCCGGCGCCGGCTTGGATATGAACCTTTCCGTCCTTGATGAGGGAAGTGCGCAACATGATGCACGAATCGAGGTTTCCGTCGTAGCCGAAGTAACCTAAAGCACCGGCGTAGAACCCGCGTTGGGCAGGCTCGGTTTTGGCGATGATCTGCATGGCCCGCACTTTGGGGGCACCGGAAACCGTGCCGGCAGGGAACGTCGCGCGCATCAGGTCGAAGGCGTTGCGATCCGGCGCAATCCGGCCTTCTACCTGCGAGACGATGTGCATCACGTGCGAGTAGCGCTCGATCACCATCATTTCGGGCACCGTGACGCTGCCGTAGTCACAGACTCGGCCAATGTCGTTGCGGGCAAGGTCGACCAACATGAGGTGTTCAGCGCGCTCCTTTTCATCGGCGAGCAGATCTTTTTCCAATTCGAGGTCGGCTTCCGGGGTCGCACCGCGCGGGCGAGTGCCGGCGATCGGCCGGATTTCGACTCGGCCGTTGGTGAGGCGCACGTGCACTTCGGGCGAGGCGCCGACGATCGCGTAGTCCCCGGTATCGAGGATGAACATGTAGGGCGACGGATTGACCGTGCGCAGCGCCCGGTAAAGATCGAGCGGAGTGCGTTTAAACGGGGCGGAAAAGCGCTGCGAGGGGACGACCTGAATGATGTCGCCGGCGCGGATGAGCTCCTGGCTGGCGGTGACGGCGGCTTCGAAAGCGGCCTGGGTGAAGTTGCCAGCGGGGATTTCAGGCTTGGTGATCGGCGCGTATTCAGCGGCTTGCAGGCCATGGGGGCGGGCGAGCAACGCGACGATGGCTTCGATTTCCGTGATGGCACGGTCGTAGGCCACCCCCGGATCGGCGCCGTCTTCGAGGTGGGCGTTGACGCAGACGCGAAGGGTTTGCTTTGCGCGGTCAAAGATCACCGCCGAGTCCACGAACATGAAATAGATGAGCGGTAAACCGTGGTCGTCGTGCGCGGCGACCGGCACGGAGGGCTCGACCCGCGTGACGTATTCATAGCCGATGAAGCCGACTGCACCGCCCGTGAAACGAGGCAAGTCCGGCAACGTGACGGGGCGGACGTGCGCCATCTCGGCTTGGACGAGGGTAAGGGGATCCGGCGGGGTGGGGACGGTTTCCGTCGGAGCTCCCGGGATGCGGATTTCGGTCGTCTCGGCCCCGCAGGCAAGGATTTTTCGCGGTCGGCAGCCGATGAAGCTGTAGCGTGACAGATGCACCCCGCCTTCAACCGATTCGAGCAGGAAGGACGGTCCACTGTCCTTTAGCTTGGCGTAGGCCGACACCGGCGTCTCCAAGTCAGCCATGAGGTCGGCGTAGACGGGGATGAGGTTGCCGTGCTGGCTGAGTTGGGCGAAAGCGTCCCGGGTCGGATGGATCTGCATCGGAAGGGGACTATTGACTCGATTTGCAGGGCGGCGGGGCAATCAGAAAGATTGATCCAAGAGAACCTTCGGGCGCCGGAGGCGATTGAGTTGCTTTTTGCGTTCCCTGTAGGCGGCGGAGTGGTTGCAGTGGCGACATGGTGATCTGGATTGTGCTCGCATTGATCGGGTTGAAATTGGCGGCCGAGTTGATCTTGGCGTCGCTGAACCGGGCGGAAGTCCGGCGCCATGCGCAGGCGGCTCCACCTGCCGTGGCGGCGATCATGGACGCGCCGACGTATGAGAAGTCCGTGGCCTACACCTTGGCCAAAAACCGCTTTGGCAATGTGAATATGATTTTTGATACCGGGGTGCTGGCCTTGGCATTGCTCTCGGGAATTCTGCCGTGGATGTTCGCCCACGTGGCGGCTTGGGGCGCGCCGGGGGCGACGTGGGACGACGCGCTGTTTATCCTGCTGGTCGGAGTTTTGCTGAGTGTGCCGAGCCTGCCTTTCGATTGGTGGGGACAATTCCGCCTAGAGGCGCGCTTCGGCTTCAACAAAACGTCGATCGGATTGTGGTTGAGCGACAAGGTGAAGGGATCGGTGCTCGCGCTGGTCATCGGGTTTCCGCTCTTGTGGGGCCTGTTGTCGTTGGTCGGGTTCGTGGGGCAGGCGTGGTGGCTGTGGGGCTTTGCGTTGGTCTTTGGCGTTCAGCTCTTGATGTTGGTGTTGTATCCGAAACTGATCCTGCCGCTGTTCAACAAGCTGACGCCCTTGCCCGACGGTGAGTTAAAGCAGCGCCTCATGGCCCTCGCGGATCGCACGGGCTTTAAGGCGGCGACGATCGAGGTGATGGACGGCAGCAAACGCTCGGGCCACTCCAATGCGTTTTTCACCGGATTCGGCCGCTTTCGGCGTATCGTTTTGTTTGATACCTTGGTCGAGCAACTCCCTCCGGAGGAGCTGGAAGCGGTGCTCGCGCACGAAGTCGGACACTATCGCAAGGGACATATTCCCCGCATGCTGGCGGTCTCGGCCCTCATGCAACTCGGGGCGTTTGCCGCAATCGCCTGGCTCGCGCAGGCTCCGTGGTTCAACGCCGCCTTTGGTTTCCCGGCGGGCGAATTGGCCCCGGCGTTCTTGCTGTTCGGTTTGTTGAGCGGCGTGGTGACGTTTTGGTTTTCCCCGCTCACCAACATCATGTCGCGGAAACACGAATACGAGGCGGACGCCTTTGCGCGCGAAGCGATGGGCGGTCCGGCTCCGCTGGTCGGCGCCCTGCGTGGACTGACCCGAAAAAACTTGGGCAATCTGACGCCGCATCCTTGGTTCAGCGGGTTCTATTATTCTCACCCTACGTTGGTGGAGCGGGAGCGCGCGCTGACGGTTTAGGCTGAGGTTCATGCGATGATCGCACGCACGGGCCACGCTCAGATTTGGTGGTTGGTCCTGCTCTTTGCGGTGGAGCCGCTGACGGGGGGCGAACGTCCCGCCGCGGGCCTGCGGATTGCAACTTACAACGTGCGTAACTACACGGCGGCGGATCGCATGGTGCGGGACGTTTACCGGCCGGAGTATCCGAAACCGGAAAGCGAAAAGACGGCGTTGCGCGCGGTGATCGAGGCGCTGGATGCGGATGTGCTGGCCTTGCAGGAAATGGGCGGTGAGCCGTATTTGCGCGAGTTGCAGCGGGACTTGCGCAGCGAAGGCGTTGACTATCCGACGGCCGTTTTTATGCGGGCGAACGATTCGGAGCGCGGGTTGGCGGTTTTATCGCGGGTGCCTTTGGCGCAGGTCGTTCGTCATGCGGATCTCGATTTTCCTTATTTGCATGGGCGCGAGAGCGTGCGCCGCGGCATGTTGGAGGTTCGGCTGCCGGCGCCGGGTGGAGAGGTGTCATTGTTTGTGGTGCATCTGAAAAGCCGTTACACTGAGCGGGACGACGATCCCGACTCAGTCATCCGTCGCGGGGCCGAGGCGACTGCCGCGCGGAATCGGGTGTGGGAACGCTTTCCGTCGCCGACGGAGCCGACCGCTCGTTTCGCCATCGTGGGGGATTTCAATGACGGTCCGCGCAGTCGGGCGGTGCGCGCCTTCGCCTCGCGGGGAGAGTCTGCACTGAGCGCTTTACTGCCGGCCGCCGACTCTCGCGGCGAGACGTGGACTTATTTTTACGCGCGTGAGGACGTATATTCGCGGGTGGATCACGTGATGGTCTCGGCGGCGTTGGCGGCGGAGATCGCGGGAGGCGCCGCGACGATCTATGACGGGCCTGGAACCGCAGAGGCGAGCGATCATCGGCCGGTGCTTTTTACCTTGCTCAAGCGCTGAGACGCGGGGGCACGGGGGCGTTTCAGGCGGGCACAAAAAAACCGATCCCCGCGAAGGAATCGGTTTAAAAGAGGTTGGCGGCTCGGCGAGCCGATTTATTGCACGGTGATCGGGATCGTGATTTCACCAGCGCCGTAGCCGCGCAGGAAAAGTTGGCCGGAGCCTGGCAAGCCACCTTCCACGGTAACGGAGACGGTGCTGCTGCCAGCCGGGACGATGACCTCGGGCATGATGATGCTCTCAGGGACGTCGGTCGTCACGTCGAGCAGCAAGCCGCCACCGGGAGCGGGTTGCGGGGTCGTGAAGACGAGCGTCTGCCGTTCGCCGGAGCGGAGGTTGAGGGCGGTTGGCATCACGGAAAGGCTGGCGGCGTCGACGCGGAATGTCCCGACGGCTTGGGTGCCATTGGCACCGTTCAGCACCACGTCATAGTTGCGCGCGGGCGGCAAGGCGGGCACGAAGAAGCTCACGGCGTTGGGCGATTCATAAACGGTGCGGGCGGGCGTGCCGCCGACGTAGACGACGTCTTGTGGAGTGAAGCCGCGACCCAGCACGCCGAGACGGGCTCCGACGGGACCGCGGCTGGCTTCCAGCGAGAGGACGTAGCGGCTGGCGAGCGTGGCGTGCTGCAGGCCGGTGTAGGTCTCGCGCGTCGATTGCTTGTGGTCGAAATTCACGTCGAAGTTGACGAGATAATAGTAGGCCACATCGGAACGACCGGCCGGAATCTGGTAGTCGAACTCGTAGATATCCTGGCCGAGCGGGCTCGGAAGCATCGGGTGGCTTTGGCCGTCGATGATGATCTTCGGCTGCAGCGTGCCGTCGATGTAACCGGTCGACTTCGGCGTGATACGTGCGGAGAACGTATACGTCTGCGACGGATTTACCGGCAGGCTCGTGGGCGTGAGATTCGTGATTTTCACTTCCTCGCATCCGGTGAGGAGGGCGAGGCCGAGCACGAGAGCTAGGCTGAGGCAGAATCGTCTCGCTTGGGTGATGCGGTTGTTTTCCATGGGTCTTCGCGGTTAAAAAGTCGATTGATGAGCAACACAACCCCCCAGCCTTGGCAATGAGCGAAAATAAGTCGTTCGTTCAAACGACGGATTCCGCTCCGGAGGGAGCGCTGGGGATCTACGTGCATGTGCCGTTTTGTGCCTCAACGTGTGATTTCTGCGCATTTTATCAGACCAGCCCGACCGCAGAAGGGGTGCGGGGGTTCCTGCAATCCGTGCAGGATGAGGCGGCCTTGGTGGATTGGTCGCAGCGGGTGGATACGGTTTTTTGGGGCGGAGGCACACCGGGTTTGTTGTCGGCGTCGGCGATCACGCAACTCGCCGCCACTGTGCGCGAACGTTGCGGTGGTGCGCCGGGCGAGTGGACCGTCGAGATGGCGCCGGCTTCCGTCACCGTCGAGCGTTTGCGGGCGTTGAAGGAAGCCGGAGTGACGCGTATCTCGATGGGGGCGCAGAGTTTTCAGCCGGAGTTGCTTGATGCCTTGGGACGCCAACACACGCGCGATCAGGTGTTGCGGGCGTATGATCGGGTGCGGGACGTAGGCTTCGCCAGTGTCAACCTCGACCTGATGTTTGCCTTGCCGGGGCAGGGGGAACGGGCCTGGGACGCCGATCTGGCGGAAGCGATCGGGTTGGCGCCTGATCATATTTCGACCTACTGCCTGACGTTCGAAGAGGACACCAAGCTTTGGGTGAAACTCTCCCAAGGGCAGGTGAAGCGCGACCCGGAACTGGAGCGGCGGCTCTATCTCGCCACTTGGGAGCAGCTCGAAGCGGCCGGCTACGGTCAATACGAAGTGTCCAATTTTGCGCGGGAAGGACACCCGTGTCGCCACAACCTCAATACGTGGCGGATGCAGGAATGGGTGGGTTTGGGCCCTTCGGCCGCCTCCCAGCATGCCGGTTGGCGCGGCGCGAATCCATCGGACCTCGATCGCTGGACGGCGGAAGTTACCCGCGGCGCGCGTGTGACGGAGGATCGGGTGGCGCTGACGCCGGCTTTGCTCGCCGAGGATGCGTTGATCTTCGGCTTGCGGCTCAACGCGGGGGTGGATCTGGCGGCTTGGCGCGTTCGTTTCCCCGCGTTGGAATCGCCGGAGCTGAGGGAGTTGTTCGCGCGTCTGCGGGCGGAAGGTTTGGCCACCCAGGAGGCGGATGTGTTGCGCTTGACGACCGAGGGCCGATTGCTCGCGGATGCCGTGGGCGGCGAAATCATGTCGACGATGGCGCTGGCGGCGGAGGCGACCGTGGTTGAGATTGGGGCTTCATGATGAGTTCACGTCAGCCGAGAGTTTTTGCGTGGTGGTGGTTGTTGGTGCTGTTCGGGCTGACCGCTTGTCGCACGCCCGTGCCGGACGGTTACGATCCTTTGGTCGTGCGGATTTTTTTGGAGGCGCATGACAGCGAGAGTGGCCTGTCGATCCGGCTGCCCTTGACGGGCACGGTCTTGTCAGTGCGCGAGAAGGCGGTCTTTAGCGAAACGGATATCGTGAACGCGGAGGTCGTGCAGGTGGATCTGGGCAAATGCCTGTTGCTGCAGTTGTCGTCTTCGGCGGCACGCGATTTGTATCGGCTCACGGTCTCGAACCAAGGCCGACGTCTTGTCGTCGTGGCCAACGATCAACCGCTGGGCGTGCGTTTGATTGACCGGGGATTGGACGAAGGGAACATCCTCGTGTTTCTCGAGGTGGCCGATGATGAGCTGCCGGAAATCGTGCGGCGCGTGAAAGAAACCTCGAATTTTGTGCAGAAGGAATTGAAGCGAAAAGGATGAGTCTTCGCGCCGTGAAATTGACAGGGCTGATCGTGAGTTTGTGGGCGTGCGCCTGGGCTGGCGCGACTGCACCGCGGATCAAAATCGTGTGGCCGACCCCGAATCGAGCGTATCTGGAAAAACAGCCGTGGGAGGCGTTCATCCAACCGACGGTCTCGGGCCAGGTGAGTTCGGGCCTCTTTGGCTGCGTGCGCACGAGCGGCACTCAGTTTCACGAAGCACTTGATTTGCTCCCGGTTTCGCGTGATCGCCGAGGGGAACCGCTGGACGATATTTTTGCGGTCATGCCCGGTGTGGTTCGCCACACCAATAACCGCGCGGGAGCGAGCAGCTATGGGCGCTACATCGTGATCGAGCACGAGGGCACCGTGCCATCGATTTACACCCTTTACGCTCACCTTTCGGCGATCGCGGATGGCTTGCGAGTCGGGCAACAAATCGCGGAGGCCCAAGTGATCGCCACGATGGGGCACACCTCGGGCGGTTACACGATCCCGAGGGATCGCGCGCATCTGCATTTTGAAATGGGGGTCCGCCTGACGGATCGGTTTCAGTCGTGGTATGATTGGAAGAAATTCGGGAGCAAAAACGATCACGGCCTCTGGAACGGGATGAACCTGGTGGGCTTCGATCCGTTGGCCTTTTACGATGCGTTTCGTGAGCACCAGGTGGATAATTTCCGCGACTTCCTCCGCTCCCAGTCGGCGGCTTTGACGATCCGCGTGGCGACTTCAGAGGTGCCGGACTTTGCGACGCGTTACCCGAGTTTACTGACGACGTTGGTCGCGCCGGAACGCTTGGTTGGCTGGGACGTGAAAATAAATACGACCGGTTTGCCGTTTTCATGGACACCTTTGACGGCCGAGCAGATGGGCGATCAACGCGAGGGCTCAGTGCGGATAGTGCAGGTGGACGAGGCGGCTGTGAAGGCCTGCCATTGCAAGGACTTGGTTAAGTGGCGCCGCGGCGAACCTGAGCCGGACCGTGATCTGAATACCTTGCTGCAGCTGTTGTTCGGTTTCCGGCGCTGAGCCGTTTCCGTCACGGTTTTCCCCCCGGACTGGCTAGGCGGGGAAAGCGCGTGTGAAAGGCGATGCACTTGGCCGCTGCCGGTCGTTCAACGACTCCAGTCCAACATGCGCTGGATCGGCGCGAGGGCGGCGGTGCGGATATCTTCGGGCACGTCGATGGCGGGGGTCATGTCGCGCAACGCGTTTCGCACCTTCTCGATCGTGTTCATCTTCATGAAGCGACAATCGTTGCAGGCGCAGGTATTGGTCGGGCCGGCAATGAAGGTCTTGTGCGGCACTTCCTTTTGCAGGCGGTGCAGCATACCGGTTTCGGTCACCACGATGATGCGCTCCGCCGGATGCTCCTTGGCAAATTTTACCATGAGCTCGGTCGAGCAGACCTCGTCGGCGAGGTCGCGCACGGCCTCGACGCATTCCGGATGGGCGACGACGGGGGCGTCGGGAAATTGCAGGCGGATCTTCTCAATGGCCGCGGTCGTGAATTGCACATGGGCGTAACAGCTGCCGGGCCATAGTTGCATGGCGCGGCCGGTTTGCTTGCTGACCCATTGCCCGAGGTTTTGGTCGGGCACGAAGAGGATGTCGCGATCGGCGGGGACCTTGCTCACGATCTTCATCGCGTTGCCGCTGGTGCAGATCACATCGCTCAACGCTTTCACGCCAGCGGAACAATTGATGTAGGCGACCACGTAAACGTTGGGGTGGGCGGCTTTGTAGGCGGCGAGGCGGTCGGCGGGACACGAATCGGAAAGCGAGCAACCGGCGTCCAAGTCGGGCAGCAACACCGTGCGGCCTGGGTTCACGATCTTGGCGGTCTCGGCCATAAAGTGCACACCGCAGAACAGGATCACATCGGCCTCGGCGCGCTGTGCCTGATAGGAGAGGCCGAGCGAATCCCCCACGTAGTCGGCGACCTGCTGGATCGCTTCGATCTGGTAGTTGTGCGCGAGGATGACGGCGTTGCGCGCACGCTTTAGCGAGAGGATTTCCTCTTGGATCGCGGTGAGCACCGGCGCGCTCGCGCGCGGTTTCAGCACCAAGGGTTCGTAGTCAAGGACGGCAGGCATCGGGAAAAAGAAAGACGAATGACCAATGCCGATTGTCGAATGACAAGGGCATTTTCTGCGGGTGGCCGAGGGAGGGGCGCCGCATAGGCGGCGAGGGCGGGCCGGTCAGGCGCCGGGCCGCAGCCCGTCCAGCATCGCTTCGAAGGCGGGCATGCCCTGCAGACTTTGCAGATCGGGATCTTCGGCCATCCAGTTGTAGTCGCGGTAGCCAAGCTCGATGGCGTGATCAAGGGTGCGCAGGGCTTCAGTCGCCCGACTCGACAACGCCAGGCTGCAGGCGAGGTTGTAGTGGGCGGTGGCGTTCTTGGGCTGGAGACGCACCATTTTGCGGTCCATACGCAGGCCATCGGCGACGCGGCCGGTTTTGGTGTAGAGACCGCCGAGGATTTCAACGACGTCGGTGTAGCCTGGCTCGCGTTTGAGAATGGATTCGAAGAATCCGATTTCCCAAGCGGGGTTTTCTTTGCGGGCCATGGACGACGGACGGGCGCGAAGTGGTTTCAGCCCGCGACGCGGTGCTTGCAGGTGCCGCTGTCGCGCAGGGCGTTGCAATGGGCGCTGACCTGCAGCCGCTGGGAGACGGGCGTCAGGTTCACCTTGGAGGCGACCGAGTTACCATACCACTCCATGAAGGGAGCGCCGATTTCGAAAATCTTGTCGCAGTCGACGCAGATGACTTGGGCGACCTGTGTGTTCTCGGCGGAGTTCGCCAAGTAGTATTTGAGGTTCTTGCCGATATCGACCTCCCGGAGGAGGGCGCTCTCCACCATGATCGGCAGGGTGCGGTAAACGGTGGCGCGGGAGACCGAATCATCAATGGCGCGGGCGTGCACCAGCAACTCTTCCGCCGTGAAGTGCTCCGCTTGGGCGAAGGCGGCCTCGAAGATGGCGAGCCGTTGATTTGTGACGCGCAGGCCCTTGGCGCCGAGGTAGGATTTGAACTTTTCGCGAGACGCGGCGTTGGACACGGCCCCAGCATGGCAGGAGGCGGGGGCGGGCTGTCAATCCGTTGCTGGCGGTGGCGGCGATTGGCCGCCGGGCGGCGGGCAGAAAATTCGTCCGCCGGAACGGAGGAAAACGCGGGGCGCGCTTGCGCGAGCGGACGGACCCAGCCATGAACGCGGGTCCATGATTGTAGGCGTTCACCCCCTGGCCGGCTTTGACAAGCGGCTGCATTACCGCGTGCCGGAGGCGTGGGTGGAGCAGGTGGTGATCGGCTCGCTCGTGCGGGTGCCGCTCGGGCGGCGCCATACTTTGGGTATCGTAGGCGAAATCGGCGCGCCGATTGATTTTCCGATCGATCGACTGAAGGGGATCGATGAAGTCGTTTACGCCTTTTCGGCCCTGCCCGCCGATCTGCTGGAGCTGGCCAAGTGGATGGCGAGCTACTACGCGGCGGGGCTGGACGCGGTGATCGAGACGATGCTGCCG